>DASVPT010000140.1:0-3155 GCA_036389535.1 Actinomycetota bacterium | reverse complement strand
CGCCTGGCCCAACACCCGTTCGGCCTCGCCATACATCGGAGACGAGTCGAAGAGGTTCGCGCCCACAGACAGCGCCTCCGTCACCTGATCGCGGACTCGCTCCTCGTTTCTTCGCCCGCGGACGTCGAACACCCGCCAGGTCCCCACGCCAACCGCGGGGACCTCCAAACCCGTTTGACCGAGGCGACGAACCTCCACTCAGCTCACGTTACAAGTCACTCGCCGCCTGCTTCCCTGTAGCATTCCTCGGCATGCCGAACGTCGTGGTGCTTGCCAAATACGTGCCGAATCCCGGAGGAACGCCGGAGCTCGGTGACGACTTCCGCCTGAAGCGTGAGGGAGTTGAAGGCGCGCTGGACCCGGGCGACGAGCCAGGGGTTGAGGCCGCGCTGCAGATCACCGAGAAAGGCGGCGGCGAGGTGACCGTCGTTTCCATGGGACCCGAGCCCGCCAACGCGGCCGTTCGCCGGGCGCTTTCGATGGGAGCGCACAAGGGCGTCCTGATCACCGACGATTCGCTCAAGGGCGCCGACGCGTTGGTCACCGCGAGGGTTCTGGCCGCCGCGATCAAGCGACTGAATCCCGACGTTGTCATCGCCGGCGTCGAGTCGACGGACGGGTCCACCGGGACCATGCCGATGGCGCTGGCCGAGCTTCTCGGCTTCCCCAGCCTGACCTTTGCCAAGGAGCTGGAAATGAAGGACGGCTCGGTGGTCATCCACCGCCAGACCGAAACCGGCTATCAGGTTGTTGAGTCGTCGCTTCCCGCTCTCATCACGGTCACCGCCGGGATCAACGACCCCCGCTATCCCACCCTCAAGGGCATCATGCAGGCGAAGCAGAAACCCATGGAGACCCTCACCGTCGCCGACCTCGAACTGCCCGGCGAACAGGTCAACCCGACCCAGGAGGTCATCGGGGTCGAACCGGCGCCGGAGAAGCAAGGCGGCGAGGTGATCGAGGACGGCGAAGGACCCGCCCGCGTCGCACAGTTCCTCAAGGAAGCGAAGGTGATCTAGGCATGCCCGGCGTCTGGGTCTTCACGGAGCTCAAGGGAGAGGGGGAACCCGAGGCTGCCGCCCTCGAGCTGCTGACGAAGGCTCGCTCGATTCACGACGATGTGGCCGCCGTCGTCCTCGGACCCGGCGCGACCGCCGCCGCGCAAAAGCTCGGGGAGTACGGCGCCAAGACCGTCTACGCCAGCGACGATCAGGTCTTTGCCGACCACCTGGCCCAGCCGGTCGCCGCAGCACTGGAGCAACTGGTGAAAGAGCACCAACCAGAGCTGATCATGTTCGGACCCGGCTACGACTCACGGGACGCCGCGGGCCGCCTCCAGGCGCGTCTCGGTTCGACGCTCATGACCAACGCCACGGACCTTCTCTCCACCGACTACGCCCAGACACAGATCTTCGGCGGCACGAAGATCGTGGACGTACAGCTGTCGGGCCCCGACCCCAAGCTGGTCACCGTTCGGGCCAAGGCGTTCGAGGCCGAGCCCGCGGGTGACGCGAGTCCGAACGTCGTGCAGGTCGAGGCGTCCATCGGCGACGACCTCAAGGCCGCTCGGATCACCGAGCGGCACGAAGAGGAGGCATCCGGACCGAAGCTCGAGGAAGCGAAAGTCGTCATCTCGGGCGGGCGCGGCCTTCAGGATGCATCGAATTTCAAGCTGCTCGAAGATCTGGCCAAGGCCATCGGCAATGCCGCCGTCGGCGCCTCGCGGGCCGTCGTCGACGCGGGCTGGGTTCCGTACAGCATGCAGGTTGGGCAGACCGGCAAGGCGGTGAAGCCGGAGGTCTACATCGCGGTGGGGATCAGCGGTGCCACTCAGCACATCGTCGGAATGAAGGAATCGAAGCGGATCATCGCCATCAATAAGGACAAGGACGCCCCGATCTTCCAGATCGCGGACCTCGGCGTGGTGGGCGACGCCCTGAAGATCGTCCCTCAGCTGATCGAAGAGATCCAGAGCGCAAAGGGCTAGACCGGAGGCGCGCCCTCGAGCTGGCGCCGAAGCTCCTCCTGCTCGGTAACCGGCTGCTGGCAAACGAACCGCTCGCACACGTATGCCGTCGCCTTCGAGTCGCGCATCAGACGATCGCGAAGCAGCTCGACTTCGAGCTTCGCGCCGTCCTCGGGCCGCCCCACGGCGAGCACGGCGTTCGGAACGAAACGGTGATGCAGCTCCCCGATGAGGCGCCGCGTGTCTTCGCCACTCGGCTCACCAACGATCGCGACCTCTCGGACCGGTGAGAGATAGAAGTCCAACGCGCACAGCGCGTGCCCGAATCCGGTCGGCGAACGCTCCATGAAGTCCCGCACCAGCCGCAGTGCCGAGACGCCTGCCTGCTCGTATTCCGTCTCGCCGGTGAGCAGCGCCAGCCGCTGAAGCACCATCGCCGCCACGGAGTTCCCCGAAGGAACGGCGTTGTCGAACAGGTCCTTCGGCCGAACCACCAACGACTCCGCATCCGACCCGGTCTGAAAGAACCCGCCTCCGTCAACGTCACGGAACAGCCGAAGGATGTCGTCGCACAAAGAGCGGGCCTCGTGGAAGAAGCGAACGTCGAACGTCGTCTCGTACAGCGTCAAGCATGCGTCGGCGAGGAGCGCGTAGTCATCGAGATACGCGGGGCCCGAAGTTCTGCCGTCTCGCCACGCTCGAAGCAGCCGGCCATCGTCTCGACGAAGCCGTGAAAGCACGAAATCCGCAGCGGTAACCGCGGCGCCGACGTACCGCTGAGAGTCCAGCGCGCGCCCCGCCTCGGCGAGCGCCGAGATCGCCAGGCCGTTCCACGACGCCAGGACCTTGTCGTCCGTCGCCGGATGGAGCCTCTTGTCTCGGATCTCGAAAAGCACCCGCTTGGCGTCCTCGACGGCCTGCCGGAGCCGTCGCGGCGGCACGCCAGCCTCCTCGGCCACTCTTTCCAAGGGGACCGGGGTCCACAGAACGTTCTTCCCCTCTTCCCAGTTGCCGTCGGGAACGACGCCGAAGTACTCGGCCACGGCGTCCGCCACCGTTGGTTCGCCGACCGCCGGCTCGACCGCCGCGACGAATTCCTCGCGGCTCCAGGCGAAGAACTTCCCCTCTTCCCCCTCCGAGTCGGCGTCCTGCGATGAGAAGAACCCTCCGTCGGGGTGGCGCATCTCCC
>DASVPT010000139.1:0-5700 GCA_036389535.1 Actinomycetota bacterium | reverse complement strand
GAACGGTCGCCGGCCTCTCGCCCAAGTTCGGTCGAGCCTTCGACGTCCGTGAAGAGAATGGTGATGGTGCCTTCCTGCAATTTCGACCCCCGCGGGCGAGGTTGTGGCGGCATGGTAACGCTCTCGGGACCGGATGATGCCGCTGATACGATGCCTCGCATGTACCTCGAAGCCTTCTCCGACAACCCATTCGGCACGAACTGTTGGCTCCTTTCCGCCGAAGGCAGCGGAGAAGCGGTCATCGTCGACCCGGGTTTCGAGGCCGCCCGCGTCCATGATCTGTTGCGTGCGGCCGGAAAGCGTCCAGTGGCCGCCCTCGCGACGCACGGGCACTACGACCACGTCGGGGCCGCCGCCGAAGTTTGCGGAGATGACATCCCGTGCTACATCCACCAAGACGACGCGCCGGCGTTCACCGACTCCGAAGCGTGGGGTTCCGGCATGCCCATCCCGATCGCTGCTCCAAAGGAGCTGAGGACGTTTTCCGACGGAGAGACGCTCGAGCTCGCCGGGTTCTCTCTCCAGGTGTTGCATACACCCGGACACACGCCCGGGAGCTCCTGCTTTCAGACCACCGATCTGATCTTCACCGGAGATCTCGTGTTTCGCGGCGCCATCGGTCGCTACGACTTTCCCAACTCATCCGCCTCGCAAATGTTCGCGAGCCTGCGGCGGTTCCTGACCCTTCCGGACGCCCTTCCGGTCTATCCGGGTCACGGGGACACCACCACCGTGGCGCTCGAGCGAACGACCAACCCGTTCCTCCGCCGGCTCGCCTGAGCAGACCCGTGGACCTTTCGCCTCCACGAGGAACGGCAGACCTCCTTCCTCCGCGTTCCGAGCAGATTCGAAAGCTCGCGGAGCAAGCTGCGCGCTGCGCCGCGCTCTTCGGCTACCGCTTCGCCGAGACGCCGGCGTTCGAGCAGACGGAGGTCTTCACCCGGACGTCGGGCGAAACGAGCGACGTGGTTCGAAAGGAGATGTACACGTTCGAGGACAAGGGCGGTCGGTCGGTCACCCTGCGGCCCGAAGGCACCGCGGGCGTGGTTCGGGCGTTCCTGAACCACCGGAACGACCTCCCCTCGCCGTTCAAGGCCTACTACCTGGAATCGATGTGGCGGTACGGCCGTCCGCAGTCGGGGCGATTGCGAGAGTTCCGCCAATTCGGGATCGAATCGATTGGTTCAGCGGAGCCGGACGCCGACGTCGAGGTGATCGAGGTCGGGGATCGCTTCCTTCGCGAAGCGGGTGTGGCGCCCGTCGAGCTCGAGCTGAACTCCATCGGCGACGAGGTATGCCGCCCGGCGTACCGAGAGGAGCTCCTCGAATACTTCGAAGCGCGGCGGGAGCAGCTCCACGACGAGCATCGCGAGCACTTCCGAATGAATCCCATGCGCGTCCTTGACTGCAAGGATGCCGCGTGCCGCGCCCTCGCCGCCGGAGCCCCGAAGATCTCCGATCGGTTGTGCCAGGCGTGCAAGGAACATTTCGAACATGTGCGAGAGGGT
Source organism: Actinomycetota bacterium (assembly GCA_036389535.1). Lineage (GTDB taxonomy): Bacteria > Actinomycetota > UBA4738 > UBA4738 > UBA4738 > JALYGK01. Next base: position 4,192 of record DASVPT010000139.1, on the reverse strand, counting down.
CTGGCTGGGGCCGGCGTCTCTTTCGTCCATACAACGACGCTGGTTCGCGGGCTGGACTACTACACCAGGACGGCGTTCGAGTGGGTGAGCCCGCGGCTTTCAGAAGGGCAGTCCACGGTGGGAGCGGGCGGCCGCTACGACGGCCTGGCGGAGCTCCTCGGCGGTCCTTCGACGCCCGGCATCGGCTTCGCCTTCGGGCTGGAGCGCGTTCTGCTGGCCCTCGAGGAGCAGGGAGCGGCCCGGCGGGGCACCTCGCTCGACTGCTTCGTGGTGGCCTTCGGTGATGCCGCGTCGGAGCAGGGTGGGAAGGTGGCGCGAACGCTTCGGGACGCCGGCATCGCCACGGGGACGGCGTTCGGGGAACGGCCGCTGAAGGCCCAGCTTCGAATGGCGGACCGCGCCGGCGCTCGCTTTGCCGTCATCCTCGGCGATCGCGAGGCAGCTGCTGGAACGGTGAAGCTTCGCCGCCTTGCGGACGGACACGAGGAGGAATTCGGGATCGACGAGGCGATCGTGTGGATCAAGACGCAGGGAGAAGCTGCCCCGTGAGCGGGCTTCCCGGCGGCCGAACGCAAATGTGCGGCGCCCTCCGCAAGGAAGACGCGGGGTCATCGGCCGTCCTGTGCGGCTGGGTGGCCCGCAAGCGAGACCACGGCGGTGTCATCTTCATGGACCTGCGTGACCGTGACGGCCTGGTCCAGGTGGTGGCTCACCCCGACGCCGCCGAGGCGGCCACAGTGGCCGGTGAGGTGAAGCCCGAGTCGGTGATCCGGGTCGAGGGAGAGGTGCGACTCAGGCCCGAAGGAACCTCGAACCCCAACCTTCCCACCGGTGACGTGGAGATCGCCGCCCAGCGGATCGAGGTCCTCTCGGAATCGCTCACGCCGCCGTTCCCCATTGAGGATGGGATCGACACGGACGAGTCCCTGCGGCTGACGTATCGCTATCTGGATCTCAGACGGCCCGAGATGACCTCGGCGTTCGTTCTGCGCCACCTGGTCGCCCGATCGATTCGAATGTTTTTCGACGAGCACGGCTTCGTCGACATCGAGACGCCGGACCTGACGAAGAGCACGCCGGAGGGCGCTCGCGACTTCCTAGTTCCGTCCCGGCTCCAGCAGGGGAAGGTGTACGCGCTCCCGCAGTCACCCCAACAGTTCAAACAGCTGCTCATGGTGGCTGGCTTCGATCGCTACTACCAGATCGTCCGCTGCTTTCGGGACGAGGATCCGCGAGCAGATCGCCAGTACGAGTTCACCCAGCTGGACGTGGAGATGTCGTTCGCCACAGAGGAGGACGTCTTCGAACTGACGGAGGCAATGTTCGTTCGGCTCCTCCAGGAGACCATCGCGGTCGAAATCGAGGCGCCGTTCCCGAGACTGCCGTACGACGAGGCCATGACCCGGTATGGCTCGGACAAACCCGACACCCGCTACGGGATGGAGTTTGGCGACGTGACGGAGGCCTTCTCGAACAGCGGATTCCGGGCGTTCGCTTCGGTGGTGGCGAACGGCGGGGTCGTCAAGGGGATTGCCGCGCCGGGCGCCGCGTCGTGGGGCCGTCGTGAGCTCGACGGGCTGGTGGAGGAGGCGAAGTCTCGCGGCGCCGCGGGCCTGGTCTGGATGGCGTTCACCGGCTCGGAGGTTCGATCGCCGGTCGAACGACACCTCTCGCCGGATGAAGTCGAGGCGATTCGCAAGGCGACGGGCGCAGGAGACGGCGATCTGGCGCTCCTGGTGGCGGATCAGCCGTCGCGGACGGCCGTGGCGCTCGACGGTCTCCGGCGTCTGATGGCGGCACGTCTTGGGCTGATTCCCCAGGGACGGTGGAACTTTCTGTGGGTCACGGATCCACCACTGTTCGAATGGGGCGAGGAAGAGAAGAAGTGGGTTTCGGTCCACCATCCGTTCACCGCTCCCGCGTCGGACGATCTCGATCCGGCGTCGGCCCAAGCCCGCGGCTACGACGTGGTGCTGAACGGATGGGAGCTGGGTGGCGGGAGCATTCGAATCCATCAGCCCGAGATGCAGCGCAGGGTGTTCGAGGTCCTCGGTCTGTCTCCGGAGCAGACGGAGGAGCAGTTCGGGCACCTCTTGCGGGCTTTCCGGTACGGGGTCCCGCCGCATGGGGGGATCGCGCTGGGGCTCGACCGGATCGTCATGCTGCTTGCCGGAAAGCCGAACCTTCGCGAGATCATCGCCTTCCCGAAGACGCAGTCGGGGACCGATCTGCTGATGGGCGCGCCTTCACCGGCCTCCAAGGAGCAGCTGGACCTGCTGGGAATCCGCCTGCGGGACGAGAGGAAGCGGACCTGACGAAGGGCCGGAGGGGAGGACCGGCGTGAGCCACATCCCGCTGGCGGCACGAATGCGGCCTCGAAGCTTCGAGGAGGTGGTGGGTCAGGGCCACCTTCTGGGTCCCGGAAGGCCCTCACCTCCATCGTTCAGTCGGGGCATCTGCCCTCTCTCCTTTTATGGGGACCACCGGGAAGCGGCAAGACAACCATCGCGCATTTGCTCGCCGAGGCGGTGAAGGGAGAGGTGGTCCAGCTCTCCGCCGTGGCCTCCGGGGTCGCGGACGCGCGAAAGGTCATGCAACAGGCCAAGGGATCGCTGTTCCCCACGGTCCTCTTCGTGGACGAAGTCCACCGGTGGAGCAAGGCCCAGCAGGACGTCCTTCTTCCCGCGGTGGAGGAAGGGACCATCACGTTCATCGGGGCGACCACCGAGAATCCCTATTTCTCCCTGGTCTCGCCGCTGCTCTCTCGCTGCATGCTGCTTCGTCTGGAGCAGCTGCAGCCCCCGGACATCAAGACGCTGATGGGGCGGGCGATGGACGACACCGAGGCCGGCCTGGGGGACTCGTCGGTGACCGTGACCGACGAGGGGATCGATCATCTGGCGAACGCGGCGGGCGGCGACGCACGGGTCGCGCTCACCGCGCTCGAGACCGCCGTCCGGTCCGCGGAGGGGACGGGTCAAACGGAGATCTCGCTGGCCGACGCAGAGGCGGCGCTCCAAAAGAAGGCGATCGTCTACGACCGCCAGGGCGACGCTCACTACGATGTGATCTCGGCTTTCATCAAAAGCATCCGCGGGTCGGATCCCGACGCCACGCTCTTCTGGCTGGCACGAATGATCGAAGCGGGCGAAGACCCGCGCTACATCGCCCGCCGAATGGTGGTGCACGCTTCGGAGGACATCGGGCTGGCCGACCCGCGGGCGCTGCTCATCGCGGTGGCCGCCGCCCACGCCGTCGAGTACGTGGGACTGCCGGAAGCGCGCCTCAACCTGGCGGAGGCGGCCATCTACCTCGCGCGTGCCCCCAAATCCAACAGCGTGATCGTCGCGCTCGGCCGCGCCACCGAGGATGGCTCGTCCAGCGATCCGGTTCCCCTCCACCTGAAGGAGCCCGGCCATCCGGGTTTGCGGAAGCACGGCTACGGCGTCGGCTACAAGTACCCGCATCAATATCCGGGCCACCGGGTCGAGCAGGAATACCGGCCGCCTCGCTTTGAGGGAAAGCGCTACTACGAGCCCAGCGGAGAGGGCGAGGAAGCTGCAGAGCGTCGCGCAGATTCAGGTGAAGACCGAACCGGTGACGAGGCGGAACGCTGACGCGGGTATGATTCGACGTTCCCGCCGGTTCAGGAGGGAGACATGATCAGACGAGGATTCTGGGTCGCGCTCGGTCTGGGGGCCGGCGTCACCTTCGGTGTCCTGACGACCAGATGGTTCCACCGCAAGACGCAGCCGCTCAAGCCCGCGAATCTGGTGCGGCAGGGCGGCGCGATCCTGACGAACGTGGCGGGCATCCTTCTCGATGCCGCGAGAGAGTTCCGAGCGGGCGCGGAGCAACGAGCCGCGGCGTCTCGCGACGCCGGCGCGGCAGTGACCCGGCTCGCTCAGCGACGCATCGGATGACCGAGCTCGTCGACGAAGTCGTCGATCTCCTTCAGCACCTGATTCGCAACGGGTGCGTCAACGATGGACGGCCCGAATCGGGCGGCGAGACCCGAAGCGTGGATCTCCTCGCGTCCTACCTGGAGGGCGGCGGCCTCGACATCGAGCGATATGAGCCAATCCCGGGACGGGGAAGCCTGGTCGCCCGGATCGAGGGGAGCGATCCGTCCGCGCCGACCCTGGTCCTGATGGGTCACACCGACGTCGTTCCCGTCAACCCGGACCGGTGG
>DASVPT010000138.1:0-7233 GCA_036389535.1 Actinomycetota bacterium | reverse complement strand
CCCTTCCTCGCTTCGCGTCCCGATTCACGCTGCTCGCTGTGATTGCCTTGCTGAGCGGTGTAGTTGGGTCAGTGATCCCAGCAGCTCCCGCGTTTGCGGACCTTTCGTCGCTCAAGGACTCGTGCGTTCAAAAGGACGCGGGCGACAACGACACCTCGAACGGCCTCACGCTCCCGTACACGTTCTGTGATGACGGCGTGCCGGACGAAGGCGGCAGGACACCGAACCCCGGAGCGGTCAAGGCCATAGCGGTTCCGGCCAAGTACCAGGGATACGTCGGACTCCCGCCCAAAGCCGCGGACGCCGCCGATATGGACGGCGCAGACGAAAACGGCGACATCGCTCTGGACGTCGACGTCTCGTTGCCGGACCCGACGCTCAACCCGCCCCCCGAAGGGGGCTATCCGTTGATCGTGCTGATGCACGGATGCTGCTCGGGCAACAAGACCAGCTGGGAAGCGGCGAGCATCGACGCCGGCGGCGAGAAGTGGCACGACAACAACGCGTGGTTCGCCGTGCGCGGCTACGTGGTGATCACGTACACCGCTCGCGGCTTCGTCACTCAGGAAAACCGGGGCTCCACCGGGGAGACGCAGCTCGACTCACGAAGGTTCGAGGTCAACGACTACCAATACCTGGCTGCCCTGCTCGCCGACGATCCGTTCTTCAACGTCAACCCGAGAAAGGTCGTGACCAGCGGCGGCTCCTATGGCGGCGGCTTCTCGTGGCTCGCCCTGACCGATCCGGAATGGAAGAGCCCAGGCGGCAAGTCGTTGCGGCTCGCCGCCTCGGCGCCCAGGTACGGATGGACCGACCTGGTGTATTCGCTCGTTCCCAACGGGACGCACCTTCGCGACGCTCTGCCCGCAACGGACGGAAGCGACTCGAGCGATCCTCTCGGGTTCCCGAAGCGGTCGATCGTCGGCGCCCTCTACGCGAGTGGAAAGACCGGCGTCCCGCCGGGCAACCACACGACGTTTCCCGAGTATGTCGACGAGGGTGCCGCGTGTCTGGAATCGAGCGATCCATACGAGACCAACCCTGCGTGCGCCAACACGATCAGCCAGACCCTCCCTTCGTTCATCCACGACCGGTCCGCGTACTACCAGAACCGGTTCTTCCGGCGGCTGGGGTCCGGCAAGACGAAACCGGTCCCGCTGTTCAGCGCCGGGACGTTCACCGACCCGCTCTTCACCTCGGTTGAGCACCGACGCATGGTTGAGCGTCTCAAGCAGGTTGTCCCGGGTTACCCGGTGCAGGAGGACTACGGCGACTACGAGCACTTCGTCCAGAACAAGGCGAAGGAATGGGGCGACGTGTGCGGGAACGACCACCACGTGTGCGTTTACTCTGACTATCCCGGCGGCGATCTGAACGCCAAGCCGACCGACCGCAAGCGGACGGGCGTCACGACTCGGTTGAATCGCTTCATCGACCACTACGCGCGACCGCCGGGCGACGCGATGGCCCCCATGCCTCCGTTCAACGTGAGGGCCGCTCTCCAGATCTGTCCGGAGAACGCCAGCCCGTCCTATCCGGCAGACGAGCCGGGCCGGCGATTCAAGGCGGCGACGTTCGACGCCCTCGCGACCCACATGCTCTCGCTCTCATCGAGCGACTCTCAGGCGACCACGAGCGACGCCGAGCCGAATCAACATGCCGCGCATTCGGATCCGGTGGCCAACTTCGCGGCTAATGGCGGAAAGTGCCCTGTCGAGACGGAGCCGGCGGGTCCGGGCGTCGCGACCTATGAGACCGGAGATCTTCCCAAGACGTTCACCATGCTTGGGCGGACGCGAGTGGTGGTGGAACATACCGGTACCGGCACCGGCGGCTTCCAGCTGAACGCTCGGTTCTACGACGTCTTCCCCGACGGCACGGCCGTCATGGTCGACCGCGGAGTTCGCCGCGTCCCGTCCGCGAACGAAACCACAGTCTTCGATCTGCACGGAAATGGCTGGCAGTTCCCGGCGGGACACCGTATCCGCATCGAGTTGGCTCAGGACGACGACCCGTACATCAAGCAATCGACCCAGCCTTCCTCGCTCACACTGACGCACCTGACGTTGCGCATCCCGGTTCGCGAGACGCCTGTTGCCGTTTCCGCGTCGGCGACCGCTTAGCACAGCGAAGTCGCCCTCCGGGCGCCCGGCCGGAAATCCGATGAGCGAATCACCTCCAACGAGGCGAGTCCGAGTCGTCGTTTCCGGTGAGGTCCAGGGCGTTGGATACCGTTGGTACTGCCGTGAGGAGGCGTTGCATCGAGGTCTTGGGGGGTCGGTCCGGAATCTTTCGGACGGTCACGTCGAAGCGATATTCGAAGGGGACCCCGGGGCAATCGATTCGATGATCCAATGGTGCCGGCAGGGACCGTCGGCCGCGAACGTGCAGCGGGTCGAGGTCACGGAAGAGCAACCAACCGGCGAAGCTCGATTCGTGATCGCTCGTTAGAGCGAGCCGTTCCGGCTTCGCGCCCGAAGTCGTTCGTTGATTTCCCGAATTCGCGGTGATCCGCGGTTAGCATCTTGCCCCAAGGTGTTTCTCCGTTCACTCTCACTCCGCGGGTTCAAGTCGTTCGCCGACAAGACGGTTCTCGAATTCACTTCGGGAATCAGCGTGATCGTTGGGCCCAACGGCTCCGGGAAGTCGAACATCGTCGACGCCATCTCCTGGGTTCTTGGTGAGCAGGGCCCGCGAGCGCTTCGCGGCACGAGCATGGGTGACGTCATCTACGCGGGAAGCCCCGTTCGGCCAGGCGTGGGCACCGCCGAGGTGAAGCTGGTGATCGACAACGGTGCCGGCCGGATTCCCGTCCCCGCGTCGGAGCTCGAGATCAGCCGGGCCGTCTATCGGTCGGGGGAGAGCGAGTACCGCCTCGCCGGGAGGCCCTGCCGCCTTCTGGACATTCAGGAGGTCCTCTCGGATTCGGGCGTGGGCAGGACGCTCCATACCATCGTCGGGCAGGGCCAGCTCGACGGCGTGCTATGGGCGCGTCCCGAGGAGCGGCGGCAGTTCATCGAGGAAGCCGCGGGGATCGCGAAGCATCGCCGGCGGCGCGACCGCGCCGAGCGCAAGCTGGCCGGGCTCGAGCAGGACGTCCTTCGACTTCAGGATCTTGCGAGCGAGCTTCGCCGACAGCTCAAGCCGCTCAAGCAGCAAGCGGATCTGGCCCGCCGCCACGAATCGCTGACGGAGGAGGCCGATCAGGTCGCGGCGATGCTCGCGGCGGCGCGTCTTCGCGCGCTGTACCAGGAGCGCGAACGCCGGCTCCCGGCGTGGGACGCCATCGCGTCGCGCCAGAACGAGATGCGGGAGCGTCTGGCCGCGCTCGACAACGAGATCGCGCGTCTTGATGGTGAGCGCGCGGTGGCGGAGGCGGCAGAGCGCCGAGCGGAGGAGCTGTACGCCGCCACCGTGGCCTCTCGATCGGACGCCGAGGCGAGGCTGCGGTCGGCGATCCGAAGAGAAGGCGAGGCGAGGGAGCGCGCCGGCACGGCGGGGAATCGAACCGCTCGATTATTCGCTCTGGAGGAAGAGCTCGAACGGACCGAGCGGAGCCTGGCAAGCGTTCGATCGTCGCTCGAGGCGAAGGAGGCGGAGCTCGGCGCGGCGCAGGCGCAGTTCGCCGATGAGATGTCGGCCAAGCTCAGCGAGGTTCGCGAGATCATCGCGGCGCTCGAAGAGCGGACAACCGAGCTCGAAACCGAGATCGAGGCGCTGGACGCAAGAGAGACGCCGCTCGCCGCTGAAGAGTCAGAGTTCATGAAAGTCCACGCCGACGTCCTCGGCGTCATCGCAACCCTGGAGGCACGGGAGAAAGGATTGCTGGCGCGACGGGAAATCCTGGAGGGTCGGCGTCGGGAACTATCCGAGTCGGCCGGGACGGCGTGGGCCCGAACCAGCCAAGGCAATCCCATCGGGGTCCTCCGAGATCTGATCCGCGTGCCGCCGGAACTTCGGGCGGCGGTCGAAGCGGCGCTCGGGCCCTTCGCCGACGCCGTCGTCTACGACGAACGCGACGAGGTCATGGCCGAGGCGAGGAGCGGCGAGGTGCACGGCGTCGTGTTGGTTGCCGCCGACTCCGACGGCACGTGGATCGGCGAGAAGGACGCAACCCAATCCGACGCGGTGGGCGACCGGCTCCTCGATCGGATCGACTCGGACCCGAGGATCCGCCATCTCGTCACGATGCTGTTGGAAGACGCGTACCTCGCGTCCTCGCTCCTGGACGCCCGGGCCATGCACGACGCCCTGCCGACGCGAAGGTTCGTGACCGCCGAGGGATTCTTAGTCGGGACCGCCTTCGTGGCGACTCCCGCGGCGCCGAACCGCTGGCTCGAGCAGGTGAGCCGGGAGGAGGAGGCGACCGAGGCGGAGTTGGCCGCGGTGCGGCAAGAGCTGAACGAGAGCCGCCGGCGCCGTACGGATGCCGGAGAGCGGCTCGTCGTGGTCAAGGCGGAGCTGGAACAAACCGACCACGCCATTACGGTCGCCGCCGACGCGATGGCCGCCACCGCGCGCGAGCTCGCGTCCCTACGGCACGAGGAGCAGCTCCTGTCGCAGCGAGCAGAGACGGAGAACCCGGACGTCGCGCCGACCAACCTGCGTGTGGAGGTGGAAGCGCTGCGCAGAGACCGGGCGAGGCTCGAATCGGGCGTGGCTCGCATTCGCCAGGAGATCGAGAGGATGGCGTCCGAGGATCCCGCGGCGCTGCTCGAATCCGTTCGCGAAGCGCAGATCGAACGGGCCGCGGCGGAAGAGCAGGTCCGAAACGCGGAGGGAAACGTGTCCGGCGCCGAGGCAGCCAGAAAGGCCGCGGTCGAAGCCCTTCGAGCGATTCGCGCGGAACAGGACCGGGCGAACCAGGAATGGCGGGAGGCGGCGGCCGCGGCGGAACGAGTGCGTCAGGAGCACGAGCACGAGGATCGGACCCGCCACGACCTGGAAACGCGGATCGCGGAAGCCGAGCAGGTGCTTCGGGAGGGACACGGGGCCGATCCGGCGGACGTCGTGGCCAGCCTGGCCGAAGGGGATTCACTCGACGAACTCCAGCGACGGGCTGACGTCGTGGCCCGCCGGCTGAACCTGCTGGGGAGAGTCAATCTGCTCGCGCTCGGAGAGCTCGATTCGCTGCAAGAGCGACACGATTTCCTCACCCGGGAGCTCGAGGACGTCAAGGCCGCCCGGCGCGACCTCCAGCAGGTGATCCGCGAGATCGACGGACGAATCGCCGAGCTCTTTCGGGCAGCGTTCACCGATGTCTCTCGCGAGTTCGGGGCGCTGTTCTCGATGATGTTTCCGCAGGGCGAGGGGCGCCTCACGCTGCTCGACCCCGATGATCCATTGAGCTCCGGCGTAGAGATCGAGGCTCGGCCGGGTCGTGGACGGGTTCGCCGCCTGTCTCTGCTGTCGGGCGGCGAGCGGTCGCTGGCCGCGCTGGCCTTTCTCTTCTCCATCTTCCGGGCGCGACCGAGTCCTTTCTACGTCCTGGACGAGGTGGAGGCGGCGCTCGACGACATGAACCTCCACCGGTTCCTCGAGGTGCTCCGCGAGTTTGCGAAGGAGTCACAGATCCTGGTGGTCACGCACCAGAAGCGGACCATGGAGATCGCGGACGTCCTCTATGGCGTCTCCATGGGGAAGGACGGAGCCTCGAAGGTAATCTCTCAGCGGCTTGCGGTTCCCGCGGCCGCCCGCTGAGAACAAGCAAGGAGCCCGTCATCGGCGTCGCCATCGTGGTCCTCATCGCGGTCGTCCTTCTGATCGGAGTCGCCGCGGGGGCGGTCCTCACGCGTCGAAGGGGTGCGCCGCCTCGCGTCGCCGAGCCACGCGCGGTGGAGACCGCTCCAGCCCCGGAACGGCCCGTTCCCGTAGACCGCCGGGCCGCAGCCGTTTCGGCTGGACTCGGTGGGCGCATTCGATCGCTGTTCGCCGGAGGCGAGGTCTCGGATCAGACGTGGCGAGCGCTCGAAGAGACGCTGATCCGCGCCGACGTCGGGGCGAAGTCCGCTGCCGACATCGTGGCCAGGGTCAAGGCTGTCTATCGGCCGCCCAGCGACCCGGGCGAGGTCGTGGCGACGGAGATCGCCCGAAGCTTCGAAGGGGACGATCCGTGGGTTCCTCCAAAGGGGTCTCCGGCCATCGTCATGGTCGTGGGGGTCAACGGGACCGGAAAGACCACCACCATCGGAAAGCTGGCTCAGGCCCTTCGCAACGAAGGACGGTCCGTCAGCATCGCGAACAGCGACACGTTCCGGGCCGCGGCGACCGAGCAGGTCGAGACGTGGGGCAGGCGATCAGGTGCGCATGTCGTGGCCCAGGCGCGGGGGGCGGATCCGGGGGCGGTGGCCTTCGACGCCGTGCAGTCGGCGAAGGCGCGAGGGACGGACGTCCTCATCGTGGACACCGCCGGGCGGCTCCACACTCGCCAGCCGCTGATGGACGAGCTCACGAAGGTGAAACGCGTGCTGGAGAAGGCCGGCGGAACCATCGACGAGGCCCTGCTGGTCCTCGACGCCACGACGGGCCAAAACGGGATCGCTCAGGCGCAGGCCTTCATGCAGGCGGTCGATATCACCGGCGTCGTCTTGACCAAGATGGACGGCACTGCCCGCGGCGGAATCGTGCTCGCGGTCCGCAGCGAGCTCGGCATTCCCGTGAAGCTGATCGGGACGGGCGAAGGCCTCGAGGACCTCGAACCGTTCGACGCTCGCGCGTTCGCCCGCCAGCTGGTCGCCTAGCCGCCGTGGCGGCGCCGTGGCGCCCGACGAGAGAGCAGCTCGTTGCGGCTCGCGACAAGACCATTCCGGATGTCATCGGACCGGACCTCAATGTTCTGTGCGTCGGGATCAACCCGAGCCTCTATTCGGCTGCCGTCGGACACCACTTCGCTCGTCCGGGCAACCGGTTCTGGAAGACCCTTCATCAATCCGGGTTCACGCCTGAGCTCGTATCTCCGTTCGATGACGAATCGCTTCCGGTATTCGGCGTCGGCATAACGAACATCGTCCGGCGGGCCACCGCGGCCGCCGACGAGCTCACCCACGAGGAGCTCCGGACCGGCGCGCGGAGCCTCAACCGAAAGGTGTGCCGGTACGCGCCGCAGTACGTCGCGGTGCTCGGGGTGACGGCGTTCCGCGCGGCGTTCGGCCAGCGCAGCGCCGCGATCGCTCAGCAACCCGATGACCTGTGTGGCTCGGGCGTTTGGGTTCTTCCGAATCCGAGCGGACGCAC
>DASVPT010000137.1:0-6116 GCA_036389535.1 Actinomycetota bacterium | reverse complement strand
TGTTCGTCGACCAGAGCCAAGCGGCCTTTCGAATCGGGCCGCTCACGCTCACGTCGCGCCTGATCGAGGGAGAGGTGCGGAATTATCGGGATCTCCTTCCCGAGCGCTACGAAAACCGGTTGACGGCCTCGCGGCAGCGCCTGATCGATGCCGTTCGCCGGGTTGGACTGCTGGCGCGCGAGAGCTCACCGGTTCGAATGGAATTCAACGCGCTGGGGGTTCGGCTCTCCTCATCCTCGCCGGACCTTGGAGAAGCGGTCGAGGTGGTCGAGGGCCAGTTCGAGGGATCGGACCTGACGGCGGCGTTCAATCCGGCGTATCTCCTGGATGGGCTGGCCGCGACGGTGGGCGACCGCGTGCAGGTCGAAGTTCGAGACGGATTGAAGCCCGCGGTGGTCCGGGGAGAAGGAGAGGCCTTCGTCTACCTGGCCATGCCGGTGAAACTCCCCGCCCCGGTCGGATAAACGACGCGCCGTTTCCGGGCCCGTCCACAATGGAATGGTGCGCGCGCTGTGGCTGGAGCTCCGCGATTTTCGAAACCACGCGGACGTCTCGGTCCAGATTCCGCCCGGGCTGACGGCAGTCGTGGGACCGAACGGGCGCGGGAAGACGAACCTGCTGGAGGGTCTGTACTACCTCTGTGCGCTCACATCGCCTCGGGTCAGCAGCGATCTGCCACTGGTTCGGGTCGGCGCCACCTCGGGCTACTTGCGCGGCGAGGTCGAATCGTCCTCCGGCCGCGCGCTGATCGAGATCGAAATCCGGGCCACCGGTCAGAACAGGATCCAGGTGAACCGATCGGCGGTCCGTCGCAAACGCGATCTTCGCCGCCACGTCCGCGCGGTCTTCGCGGGCCCCGACGACCTCGACGTGGTGCAGGGCGATCCATCAGAAAGGCGTCGCTTCATGGACGAGGCCGTGGCAGCGCTGTGGCCGGCGAAGGACACGTTGACCGCCCACTACGAGCGGGCCCTCCGGCAGCGCAACCGCCTTCTCAAGGACTGGGCGGGAGTCGGCGAGCCGCCGGGGCTCACCGGGTGGGATGACGAGCTGGTCCGTCACGGGACGGCCGTGATCGAGGCCCGGGCCGCCGCGGTGGAACGACTTCGCCAACAGGCGGGCGAGGAGTTTCAGACTCTCTCCGCCGGCGGGGAGGCGGCGTTGCGCGTCGAGTACCGGCCGTCGGTCGAGGCGACCTCGCAAATTGGCATCGCCGACGCCTTCAGGAATCGCCTGGAGGAACGCCGCGCCGACGAGCTCGTTCGAAGAACGACCCTGGTCGGGCCACACCGCGACGACCTCGGTCTTCACGTCGAAGGCCTGACCGCACGGGGCTTCGCCTCCCACGGCGAGGCGTGGGGGGCCGCCATCTCCCTCCGGCTGGCCCTGGCTCGGGCGGTGCAGGACGAGGTCAGCGAACCGCCCATCCTGCTTCTCGACGACCCGTTCTCGGGGCTCGACCCGATGCGAAGGACCCAGCTGGCCGAGAGCCTCATCGATCGGGGCCAGCTCCTCATGGCGGTCCCGGATGAGGCGCAGGTTCCCTCGGCTGCCACGCTGTGGTGTCTCGAGGAGGGTGGGCTTGTCCGCGGATAGTCTCCGTCCCTCAGGCCGCAACCGGCCAAAGCGATCGGAGAGCCCGGAGACCCTCGGTTCGGTACTCGAAGGCCTCCTGAACCAATGGCCGTGGTCGGGCGGCGTCGCGGTCGGAGAGCTCGGCCGGCGGTGGGCGGAGGTGGTCGGAGACACGCTGGCCCGCGAGTGCACCCCCGCGGGGATCCAGGACGGGGTCCTTTTGGTGCGGGCAACATCGGCCCCGTGGGCGGCGCAATTGAGGTTCCTTCAGCGCGAGCTGGCCGCGCGAGCCAACGAGATTTTGGGGTCCGAACGGGTTCGGGAGGTTCGGGTAACGGTGGCCAGCTAGGCCCTCAAAGATGGTATTTCCGATGGTATAATTTGGGGGCTTGGCTCCCCCTGTTTGGAGGTCCCTTCCCACGGTGACGAGCGCCCTGTTCTGGGGTGCCGAGCGGAGGTAGCTTGGCCAAAAAACCAGTTGGCTCAACCTATACGTCTGAGGACATCACTGTCCTCGAAGGGCTGGAAGCCGTCCGGCGCCGCCCCGGGATGTACATCGGGACCACCAGCATCCGAGGGCTCCACCACCTCGTGTACGAAGTCGTCGATAACTCCATCGACGAAGCCCTGGCCGGCTTTTGCACGAAGATCGAGGTTCGCTTGCTGAAGGATGGCGGCTGTCAGGTCATCGACAACGGCCGCGGAATTCCCGTCCTACCCATCCCTCGGGCCAAGGATCGACGGCCGGCCGCCGAGGTTGTTTTGACCACATTGCACGCCGGTGGGAAGTTCGGCGGCAAGTCCTACGCGGTGTCCGGAGGCCTCCATGGCGTGGGAGTTTCCGTGGTCAACGCCCTCTCCTCCCGGCTCGTCGCCGAGATCCAGCGAGACCGAGCCCTGTGGCGACAGGAGTTCGAACGTGGCAAGCCGACGAGCAAGCTCCGGAAGGTCAAGGCGTCGTCGAAGACGGGGACCTCCATCAGCTTCTGGCCGGATCAACAGATCTTCGAGGAGATCGAGTTCAAGAGCGAGGTGCTCGCGGAACGGCTCCATGAGCTCGCCTTCCTCACGCGCGGTGTCGAGATCACGCTCGTCGACGAGCGCCAGCGGCCGGAAAAGAAAGAGGTGTTCAAGGCGGCCGGCGGTCTCGCCGACTTCGTTCGGCACCTCTCTCGCGGAAAGGAATCGCTTCATCAGCGGATCATTCACTTCGAAGCGGCGCGCGAGGAGAGCGAGGTCGAAGTCGCCATGCAGTGGAACAGCGGCTTCGCCGAATCGCTCCACACTTTTGCTAATACTATTAACACTCACGAAGGCGGCATGCACGAGGAAGGTTTCAAGAAAGCCCTCAGCAATGTGATCAACCGCTACGCCCGCTCGAAGGCTCTCCTGAAGGAAAAAGAGGAGAACCTGATCGGCGAGGACATTCGCGAAGGACTCACCGCGATCGTCGCCGTGAAGCTGCGAGAAGCCCAGTTCGAGGGTCAGACCAAAACCAAGCTCGGGAACACCGAGATGCGGTCATTCACCGAGACCACGGTGAACCAGCAGTTCATGATGTGGCTCGAGGAACACCCCGGCGAGGGCAAGCGAATCGTCCAGAAGTGCATGCAGGCCGCGAAGGCCCGCATGGCGGCGAGACAGGCGCGGGACCTCACCCGCCGAAAGGGCCTCCTGGAGTCGGGATCGCTACCCGGGAAGCTGGCGGACTGCCAGCTGACCGATCCAGAGGTCTGCGAGATCTTCATCGTGGAGGGCGACTCGGCCGGCGGCAGCGCCAAGCAGGCTCGGGAGCGGTCGTTCCAGGCCATCCTTCCGATCCGGGGGAAGATCCTCAACGTCGAGAAGGCTCGGCTGCACAAGATCCTCGAGAACCAGGAGATCCAGGCCCTGATCAGCGCCATCGGGACCGGGATCGGGGACGAGTTCGATCTGTCCAAGGCGAGGTACGGAAAGTGCGCAATCCTGGCCGACGCGGACGTCGACGGGGCGCACATCAGAACGCTGTTGCTGACATTCTTCTTCCGCCACATGCGTCAGCTCATCGAGGCGGGCAATGTCTACGTCGCCCAACCTCCCCTCTATCGCGTCAAGACAGACGGGAAGTACGTGTACGTCCACGACGAGAAAGCGCTCGATGCGCTTCGCAAGAACAACGGCCACAAGAAGATGGACATCCAGCGGTTCAAGGGACTCGCCGAGATGGAGGCCGAGCAACTCTGGGAGTCGGCCATGAATCCCGCGAGCCGGGTGCTCAAGCAGGTCGCCCTGGAGGATGCCTCGGAGGCCGATCGGATGTTCTCCGTCCTGATGGGCGAGGACGTGGAGGCCCGGCGCGACTTCATTCAGAAGAACGCCAAGGAAGCGTTCATTGACGTCTAGCGTCACGCTCCACCGCATTTCGTTCGGAGGTCGCCGGTAGTGGCGCAGGCGATCGAACGCATCGAACCCGTCGTCATCGAGGAGGAGATTCAGTCCTCCTTCCTCGACTACGCGATGTCGGTCATCGTGTCGCGGGCGCTCCCCGACGTCCGCGACGGTTTGAAGCCGGTTCACCGCCGAATCCTCTACGCGATGCTCGAGGCGAGCCTGACGCCCGATCGTCCAAGGAGGAAGTCGGCCGCGGTCGTCGGCGACGTCATCAAGAAGTACCACCCACATGGAGACCAGGCGGTGTACGACGCGCTGGTGCGGATGGCGCAGGACTTCTCCATGCGCTACCCGCTGATCGATCCGCAGGGGAACTTCGGTTCGGTCGACGGCGATCCGGCGGGAGCCATGCGGTACACCGAGGCCCGCTTGTCGCAGCTCGCCGTGGAGATGCTGCGCGAGATCGAGAAAGAGACCGCCGACTTCATCCCGAATTTCGATGGGTACGAGGAGGAGCCCGTCGTCCTGCCCGCGCGATTCCCGAATCTGCTGGTGAATGGGTCCCAGGGGATCGCGGTGGGGATGGCTACCAACATTCCGCCCCACAACCTGGGCGAGGTCATCGATGGGGTGGTTGCCGTGATCGACAACCCCGACCTGAGCATTCCCGACCTCATGAAGAAGATCAAGGGACCTGATTTCCCCACAGCCGGGCTCATCATCGGCCGGGAAGGGATTCGCGACGCGTACCGGACCGGTCGCGGTTCCGTCAAGATGCGCGCTCGAGTCGAGATCGAAGAAGGCCGGAACGGCCGGCAGCGGATCGTGGTGACGGAGCTGCCGTACATGGTGAACAAAGCGCGGCTGGCGGAGAAGATCGCGCACCTGGTGCAGACCCGGCGGGTTTCGGACATCGCCGACCTCAAGGACGAGTCGAGCCGCGTCGGGATGCGCCTGGTGATCGACCTTCGCCGCAACGCGAATGCCCAGATCGTCCTCAACCAGCTCTACAAGTTCACGCAGCTCCAAGAGAACTTCGGCGTGAACATGCTCGCCCTGGTGGAAGGCGTGCCGCGCACGCTCAACCTCAAACAGGTGGTCCTGCACTACATCGATCACCAGGTCGACGTGGTCACGCGCCGGAGCCGCTTCGATCTGAGGAAGGCCGAAGAGCGCGACCACATCGTTCAGGGCCTTCTGATCGCGCTCGACAACATCGACGCGGTCATTCGCCTCATTCGGAGCGCGGCGGATACCGAGGACGCCCGGAGCAAGCTGATGAAGCGCTTCAAGCTCAGCGAGGTTCAGGCGAACTACATCCTGGACATGCCGCTTCGGCGGCTGACCCGGCTCGAGCGCCAGAAGCTGGAAGACGAGCACAAGGAGCTGCTCGCCACCATCAAGCGGTTGAAGGCGTTGCTGAAGAGCCCGGCGGCCATCCGCGGTGTGGTGAAGGACGAGCTTCTGGATGTGAGGAAGCGATTCGCCGACAAACGCCGCACCGAATTGAAGGCGGACGAGGGCGAGTTCGATCTCGAAGATCTCATCCAGGAGACGGACGTCGTCATCACGGTCTCACGCGCGGGCTACGTGAAACGCCTCCCCATCGAGACGTATCGGCGGCAGGGTCGAGGCGGTCGCGGCGTCATCGGGGCAAACCTGAAACAGGACGACATCATTGCCCATGTCTTCACCACCACCACGCATAACTGGCTCCTCGTCTTCACCAATAAGGGGAAGGTGTACCGGGCGAAGGTGCACGAAGTCCCCGAGGCGTCGCGCACCGGACGCGGAACGTACGTCGCGAACCTCCCTGGCATGGGTTTCGGCGCCGACGAACGCATCGCGTCGGTGATCGACGTAAAGGACTACGACGTGGACAGGTTCCTCGTTTTCGCCACGAAGAAGGGGATGGTGAAGCGCACGGCGCTCGCCGAATACGACTCGCCTCGGAGCGGCCTGGCCGCCATCGCGCTCAAGCCGGGCGACGAGCTCATCGGCACCATTCTTTCGGAGGGAAAGCAGGACCTGGTCCTCGTGTCGAAGCTGGGGCAGGCCATTCGATTCTCGGAAGGCAGCGTTCGCCCCATGGGCCGGCAGACCAGCGGCGTCGCCGGCATGAAGCTTCGCGACAAGGATGAGGTCATCGCCATGGTCTCGACGGCCCAGGG
>DASVPT010000136.1:0-12615 GCA_036389535.1 Actinomycetota bacterium | reverse complement strand
GAGCCGGGTTTGCTTCGCGAAATCACGAGCCACCGTCCGTCGAAGTCGAGCCATGTCACGCAGAGGTTCTGGTCGGACACCTTCAGATGAAAACGCTCCTTTCCAGTCTTCTGATCCACGACGACCGCGACCCAGGACCCGACGAGGTCCCCCGAATCTGGGCTCGAATCCGGGCCTTCGAGATAGGCCATTTCACGAGCATCCGGGCTCAAGACCGCGTTCGACATGTACGGCGGCTGGGCGTACTCGAGCTCGTCGGTCGGGTTCGGGCGTGGCCTGAGCCTGCCGCCATTGGCGCTGAGGAAGGTGAACCGCTCGGTGAGGTCGATCTGGGACGAGACCACGATGACGCCACTGCCGTACGACGCCCGTTCGATTCCGAACTCGGGAGCGGACGCCAGGGCCAACCGCCGTTTGGCGCCCGTCTCCAGGTCCTGGAGGTAGAGAAACCCCCACTTCTCGCTCATCGAGGTCCTGCCCTCTCCGACGAAGGTCGTGTAGAGAATCCGGTGGCGTCCATCGATGACGGCGACGTCCTGAAGATACGCATGGCTCGCGTTTCCGACCTCGATGGGCTCGGTGGTGCTCCCGGTTTTGAGCTCAAAGAGGTCGGACGAAGAGCCGTTCGGAGCATCCACCTGGACGACAACGCGCCTTCGGGCGGCGAACGCGACCTCTGCTTGCCCATCGACGTTTCCGACCAGGGTCGCGTGTCCTTGGTCGTATCTCGACACGTTCGAGCCGTTCGCGACGACCACAGGCCGAAGTCCGTCGACCCACGCGACCCGCCTGAGCTTGAGGTGCCGCTCGGAGGGCGACGAGGAGGCTTCTCCGGCCGAGGGCGTGACGCTGTGTCCGGGATCCGCGGACGGCGATTCCACCTGTGAGGGGATCGTCGTTTGGCCTTCGCACGCTGCGGTGAGGATCACCAGAGCGACCGCGATGGGCGCTGTTCTCCGCGCCGTCATGGAAGACGCTTAGGCCTCTTTGGCGCGAAGCGTTACTGCGCTGCGGCGCGGTGCGCCGTCGTCTGAGCGTTCGTCCCGAGGGATCGCCCGCGCCGTCACGATCAGAGCGACGCCGGCCAGGATCACCGCGGCCGCGCCAACGGTTCGAAGCGTGATCGGCTCGGAGAGGATCCACCATCCGAGGAACACCGCGACAACAGGGTTCACATAGGCGTACGTCCCAACGAGTGAAACCGGTGCCACCCTGAGCAGCCACAGGTAGGCGCTGAACCCGATCCAGGATCCGAAGACGATCAGGTAGGCCAGTCCGACCAGTGATTCACTGGAGACCCTCGCGAGGTGAAGTTGACCGAGCTCGCCGGCGACGATGCCCGCGACACCGAGGAGCAAGCCGCCGCCCAGCATCTCCATGGCGATTCCAACCAGCGCTCGCGCCGGGAACCGAACAGCTCGCTGATAGATGGACCCGATGGCCCAGGACAGCGAAGCTCCGAGGAGGACGAAGATGCCGGCGAGGTTGAAACGCCCGCCGGGCCCGCCCACCAGCAGAACCAACCCGCCGAAACCGACCACGAGCCCGACGATGGCCTGGCGTGCCAGGCGCTGCCCGTTGACCAGCCGGTCGACCAGCGCCATCCACAGCGGGACCAGCGCGATGAGCAGCGCCGCGATTCCCGAGGGGACGTGCTGCTCCGCCCACACCACTCCGCCGTTGCCACCGAGAAGAAGCAATCCCCCGATGACCAGCGCCCCCAGCCACTGGCGGCCCGTCGGGCGGTCGCCTCCACGGTCGCCCCGGCGAATGGCGAAGGCGTACAGCAGCCCTCCTGCGATGAGGAAACGGATCGCCGCCATGAGGAGCGGCGGAAGCGTCCGGATCGCCACCGCGATGGCGAGATAGGTCGAGCCCCAGATGACGTAGACCGAGCCGAGCGCCAGCCAGATCATTCCCGTCGAGGCGGAGGCTCCGGGTTGGGCCGGCGTGAAGGTCTGCGGGCGCGCGGAGGCAGACGGCCGAGACCGGATCATGCCCGCCATGGTATCGGGGCCGCGAAGAGCGAGCCGGTATCGTTTCGTCGGAATGACCGATCTCGAGACCGTCATCGGGCTGGAATGCCACGTCGAGCTCAGCACGACGACGAAGATGTTCTGTGGGTGCCCGAACGAGTTCGGCGCGCCTCCGAACACGAACGTGTGTCCGGTCTGCATGGGCCACCCGGGAACGCTGCCGGTTCCCAACGAGAAGGCCATCGAGTACACGATCAAGATCGGCCTGGCTCTCGGTTGCGACATCACCGAGCGCTCGCTGTTCCACCGGAAGAACTACTTCTATCCGGATATGCCGAAGAACTACCAGATCTCCCAATACGACGTGCCCGTCGCGATCGGTGGCCACCTCGACATCCAGGTTGACGGCCAAGCGCGGCGGATCGGCGTGACGCGAGTCCACTTGGAGGAGGACACCGGGAAGACGGTCCATGCCGGTGCGACCGGCCGGATCGCCGAGGCGGACTACGCGCTCGAGGATTACAACCGCGCCGGCGTGCCGCTGGTCGAGGTGGTCTCCGAACCCGACATGAGAAGCGCCGACGAGGCGCGGGCGTACTTCACCGAGCTACGCGCGGTGCTGGAGACGCTCGGCGTCTCGGACGTTCGCATGGAGGAGGGATCGCTTCGGTGCGACGCCAACATCAGCGTCCGCCCGGCCGGTCAGCCGGAGTTCGGGACCAAGATCGAGATCAAGAACCTGAACTCGATCCGTTCGATCTACCAGGCGCTGCGATACGAGGACGAGCGGCTTCGAACCGCCATCGCGGCGGGTGAGCCCGTGATCCAGGCCACCCGGCACTGGGACGAAAACAGAGGCCTCACCACACACGGGCGGTCCAAGGAGTATGCGTTCGACTACCGCTACTTCCCCGAGCCTGACCTCGCGCCCATCGAACCGGATGCCGAGTGGATCGAGAAGCTTCGCGCCGAGCTGCCGGAGCTGCCCGCTGCCAAGCGGCAGCGCTTCCAGGACGAGTACGGGCTGGAGCCTCGCCAGGCGGCACTTCTCACCGAGAGCCAGCCGCGTGCGGAGTTCTTCGAGGAGGCGGTCTCGCTTGGAGCCGAACCGCGGGCGGCCGCGAACTGGCTGCTGGGCGACCTGGCGGCGCTCCTGCGGGAGGCGCGGCTGGAGATCTCCGCGTCGAAGGTCACGCCCAAGCACGTCGCGGACCTCGTCCGTCTGGCCGCCGACGGGACCATCTCGTCTGCCGGTGGCAAGGCGGCGCTCGCGGAGGCCTTCGCCACGGGTGGTCCCATCGATGAGATCGTCGAGGGCAAGGAACTTCGCCAGGTTTCCGACTCCGACGCCCTCACGGCCATGATCGACGAAGTCATTGCGGAGAACCCGGGCCCGGTCGAGCAGTTCAGGAAGGGAAAGGAAGGCGCGTTGAACGCGCTGGTCGGCCAGGTCATGAAGAAGACTCGGGGCTCGGCGAATCCCAAAGTAGCGGGCGACCTCTTACGCCAGCGCCTCTCGAGTTGATAGCCTCCGCCACAAGCACCCGAGTTTCCCCGAAGGAGAGTAGGAACCGTGGAGAAGCCTGAAATCCTCATGACGCCGGGCCCCACGCCCGTCCCGCCCGAAGTGCTCCAGGCCCAGGGAAGCCCGCTGGTCTACCACCGGGGGCCCGGATACGGCGAGCTCCTTCGCGAGGTCACCGAGGGCCTCCAGAAGATCCTGCAGACGCGCTCGGACGTCTTCACCTTCACGGCGTCGGGGACTGGGGCCATGGAGTCGGCGCTCGCCAACCTCTTCTCTCCGGGCGATCGGGTGGTGGTACCCGTGGCCGGCTACTTCGGGGAGCGGTTCGCCAAGATCTCGAAGGCCTTCGGCCTGGACGTGCGCACCATCGACTACGAGTGGGGGAGGGCCGTGGACCCCGAGGACGTCCGGGCGGCGTTGGGCGAAGCCCCGGCCAAGGCTGTCCTCATGCAGCACAGCGAGACGTCAACCGGCGTGATCCACGACGTGGAGGCCGTCGGCGAGGTGACGAAGACGGCCGGAGCCCTGCTGGTGGTGGACGTGATCTCCAGCCTCGGCGCGGTCCCGTACGCGGGAGACGCGTGGGGTGTGGACGTCGCGGTGGGCGGGTCGCAGAAGGCCCTGATGATGACGCCCGGCATCAGCTTCGTTTCGGTCTCGGACGCCGCCTGGAAAGCATCGGAGACGGCGACGAACCCGCGGTTCTACTTCGACTGGGCGCAGTACAAGGCCTCGTATGAGCGAAAGGACCCGGAGAACCCGTTCACCCCGGCGATCTCGCTGATGCTCGGGATGCGAGCGGCGCTTCGGTTGTATTTCGATGAGGGACAGGAGCGGGTGCTCGAGCGCCACCGGGTGTTGTCCGCGGCAGTCAAGGAAGGCGTCCAGGCGCTGGGCCTCGACCTGTTCGGCGAGGATCCCGAAAAGGCCTGGGCGGTGACCGCGGTTCGGGCGCCGGAGGGCATCGACGGCGACGAGCTGGTCGCCCGAATTCGCCGGGAGCACCGGATCATCCTCGCTCCGGGACAGGGACCGCTGAAGGGTGAGGTCTTTCGAATCGGCCACCTCGGCTACTACGACCGGTTCGACATCGTGCGGTGCCTCTCCGCGCTCGAGATCACGCTCGAGGCGATGGGCTATCCGACGAAGCGCGGCGCGGCCGTGGGGGCCGCAGAAGAAGTATTCGCCGCAAACCCATGAAGGTCCTGGTCACCGAGCCCCTGTCCGAAGGCGGACTGGAGCTTCTGAAAACCGATCTGGACGTCGACGTTCGCCCCGAGTTGGCCTCGGCGGGGCTGGCCGAGGCCATCGGGGAGTACGACGCGCTCATCATTCGGTCTCAGACCAAGGTGACCGCCGACGTGATCGAGCGAGCCGACGCGCTCAAGGTCATCGGACGCGCCGGGATCGGCCTGGACAACGTGGACGTGGACGCCGCCACCCGCCGCGGCATCATGGTGGTGAACGCCCCGCAGTCGAACATCGCCGCCGCGGCCGAGCACACGGTCGCGCTGATGCTGTCGCAAGCCCGAAACATTCCCCAGGCTCACGCGTCGGTGAAGGCCGGGCGGTGGGAGCGCGAGCGCTTCCAGGGGGTCGAGCTTCACGGCAAGACGCTGGGCGTCATTGGCCTGGGCCGCGTCGGCTCGCTGGTGGCGCAGCGCGCCGCGGCATTCGGAATGCGCATCCTGGCGTACGACCCCTTCGTCGGGAGCGAGCGCGCCAAATCGCTCGGCGTCGAGGTGATGCCGAACCTCGAAGCGGTTCTTGTTCAGGCCGACTTCCTGACGATCCATCTGCCGCGGACGCCGGAGACCGAGGGGCTGATCGGGGAGCGCGAGCTCGCCCTCCTCAAGTCCGACGCCCGGATCGTCAACACATCACGCGGCGGCATCGTTGACGAGCGAGCGTTGGTGAACGCGCTCCGCGATGGCCGTTTGGGGGGCGCGGCGCTCGATGTCTTCTCGCAGGAGCCGATCCCCAAAGCGCATCCGCTCCTCGTGTTCGACGAGGTCGTGGTGACGCCGCACCTCGGCGCGTCCACCCGTGAGGCGCAGGACAAGGCCGGAACGTCGATCGCCGAAATGGTTCGGCTCGCGCTCCACGGCGAGTTCGTCCCGTACGCGGTGAACGTCCCCGCCGCCGACGTGAGCGATCAGGTTCGGTCGTTTCTTCCGCTGGCCGAAAAGCTCGGAGCGATCCTCACTGGGCTCGCCGAGGCGGCGATTCACTCCCTCGAGGCGGAATACCTGGGCCAGCTGGCGGAGCAGGACACGCGAATCCTCACCGTTGCCGCTCTGAAAGGAGGGCTGGAGAGCTACGTTCACGAACCCGTCTCGTATGTGAACGCCCCCCTCATCGCCGAGGATCGGGGCGTGACCATCTCCGAGCGCAAGTCGAGCTCGTCACGCGATTACGTCAACCTCATGACGCTTCGGGCCGAGACCGGCGCGGGCCAGGTCTCGGTGGCCGGCACGCTGGTGGGCAAGCGGGGGGGAGAGCGCGTCGTTCAGATCGACGACTTCGACGTGGACCTCGCACCCGCGCAGCACATGGCTTTCTTCCTCTATGAGGATCGCCCTGGCGTCATCGGCACCGTGGGAACGCTTCTGGGGAACGCCGGCGTGAACATCGCGACCATGGAGGTGGGCAGGAGGCAGGCCGGGGGCCTCGCGCTGATGTGCGTCTCGGTGGACAGCCCCATCCCCTCCGAGGTGCTGGCGCAAATCGAACGCTCCGTGGGCACGCAGCGAATGCGCTCGCTCACCCTTCCGGCCTGACTCCCGGGGCATCGCGGGGGGCTCCGGGCGGGTATCCTCTCCTGCGGTGTCCCGTATCGCGCCTCCCCACAGAGCGGGCTGACTGCAGACCAAAGGAGGTCCGAGTGCCGATCACGCCTGTCGACAAGATCTGGATGGACGGGAAGCTCGTGGACTGGGAGGACGCCAAGATCCACGTCCTCACCCACGCCCTCCACTACGGCAGCGGCGTGTTCGAAGGCGTTCGCGCCTACGAGACCAAGCGCGGCGCCGCGGTCTTTCGGCTGACGGACCACATCCGCAGACTGTTTCGTTCGGCGGCCGTCTATCAGATGGAGATCCCGTTCACGATCGAGGAGCTCGTGCAGGGCGTGAAGGACACCGTTCGCGAGAACGGAATCAAGTCCTGCTACATTCGGCCGCTCGCCTACCGCGGCTACGGTGAGATGGGCCTGAACCCGCTGCACGCCCCGGTCAACGTGAGCATCTCCTGCTGGCCGTGGGGGACCTACCTCGGCGAAGAGTCATTGGAGGCGGGCGTTCGCGCCAAGATTTCGTCCTGGAAGCGAAGCGACCACAACATCCTTCCGCCCGGCGCCAAGGCGACGGGGCAGTACATCAACTCCGGGCTCGCCAAGGTCGAGGCCCTGAACGCCGGATACGACGAGGCAATCATGCTGAACATGGGTGGCTTCGTCGCCGACGGGCCGGGCGAAAACCTGTTCATCGTTCGAGATGGCGTGCTCTACACGCCTCCGTTCTCCGCCGGATGCCTGGACGGGATCACGCGCGACTCGATCGTGACGATCGCCATCGATCAGGGCTACACCGTCGTCGAGCAGAACCTGTCGCGCTTCGATCTGTACACGGCGGATGAGGCCTTCTATACCGGGACCGCGGCGGAGGTCGCCCCGATTCGGGAGATCGACGACCGGCCGATGGGGGCCGGAGGCCGCGGTCCGATCACGAAAGAGCTTCAGGAGATCTTCTTCGGCGTCATCCGCGGCGAGATCGAGAAGTATCAGCGCTGGCTCGAGTTCGTCGACGCCTGACGACGCTGGATACGGAACCGCAGTCCGAGCTGGAAACGCCACCGGCCACAGAGCCGGGAGCCGACGACGCGGGCGAACCTGACGCTGGACTCGAGCCGGAGTCCGACGGCACCGACGAATCCGAACGCTTGAGCTGGGTTCGGTACATCGGTCCCGCGTTGATCACGCTCGGCGGCGCGGTGGCCATCGCCGGCTCATGGCTCCCATGGTTCAGGGTCCGGCGGCGCCTTCCGGGTACGCCCGTGGAAGATGTCATCTCCCGCGGTGTGCAGAACATCGATGGGAAGCTCACGTTTGCCTTCGCCGTCATCGCCCTCATCGCGGGGATCCTCATCATCTACCGAGCGACGCGGACGAGCTACGTCTGGCTGGGAATCGTCGCGTTGATCTCTTCCTTCTTCGTGACGGGATTGAGCGCGTTCGACTCGGCGACGTCAAAGGACCGGTACGTCGATGCGGCTGCGGCCGTCGCGTCGGAGAAGGGGGTCCCCACTGACCAGGCGGTTCGGTTCTTCCGGCAGCTCGTGGACAGCGGCGTCGTGACGATCGAGTTACGAACCGGGATCTTGCTGGTCGTGGCGGGCGGGACCGGAATCCTGCTCGGGTCCGTTGCCACCTTCTTCTCGACGCCGAGACGCGAACTGGCCGAGCCGTTGGCCGATGAAGAAGAGCTCTCCGAAGAGACTGAGGAAACCGAGCCCGAAGAGCCTGAAGAGACCGAGCCCGAAGAGCCTGAAGAGACCGAGCCCGAAGCAACGGAACCCGAAGGAACGGAGCTTGAGGGGCGCGAATCCGTCGCCGACCCCGAATAAACAGATGAGGCTGGTCAGGTTTCGATCCGGCGATCGCATCGCGACGGGCGTCCTCCAGGACGAGTTCATCCGGCCGCTCCGCGGCACGTTCTTTCAGGATCCGGTTCCGACGGGAGAGGAGATCCCGCAGTCGGACGTGGGGCTTCTCGCACCGGTCATTCCCTCCAAAGTGGTGGCGATCGGGAAGAACTACGTCGAGCACGCCGCCGAGATGGGCGGTGAGGTTCCCGACGAGCCCGTCATGTTCCTGAAGCCCTCGACCTCTGTTATCGGGCCTGGCGATCCCATTCCGTATCCGTCGGCCTCGCGGCGGCTGGATCATGAAGCGGAGCTCGCCGTGGTGATTGGACGGTTCGCGCGCCGGGTCCTTGCCGAGCAGGCCGGTTCCGTGATCCTCGGCTATACGTGCGCAAACGACGTCACCGCCCGCGACCTTCAGCAGAAGGATGGGCAGTGGACCAGGGCGAAGGGGTTCGATGGGTTCTGTCCGCTCGGGCCGTGGATCGAAACGACGGTCGATCCAAACGATGTGGACGTGGTGTGCAGGGTCAACGGAGACGTTCGCCAGTCCGCGCGGACCTCTCAGCTGGCCTTCGGCGTGGCGACGCTGGTCGAGTTCATCACCTGGGTCATGACGCTGCTGCCGGGCGACGTGATCCTGACCGGCACCCCAGCGGGGGTCGGTCCGCTCGAGGTCGGCGACAAGGTGGAGGTCGACATCGAGGGCATCGGCGTCCTGGCGAATGAGGTGGCCGCGGGTGACTGACGCGGCGAACGTACGCTGCCGAATCGCACCGGCGCCGACGGGCTACCTCCACGTGGGGAACGCCCGCGCGGCGCTCTACAACTGGCTGTTCGCGCGGCACCACGGCGGTTCCTTCGTTCTGCGGGTTGAGGACACCGATCTCAAGCGCTCAACCGAGGAGGCGATCGGGATCATCATCGCCTCCCTCAGATGGCTCGGCCTCGACTGGGATGAGGGGCCTGAGGTGGGCGGCGACTTCGGTCCGTACCGGCAGACCGAGGCGCTCGATCTTTACCGGGAAACGACGGAGCGACTGCTGGGCGAGGGAAGGGCGTACTTCTGCTACGACACGCCCGAGGAGCTCGAGGAGCGGCGCCGAACCGCGCTGGCCCGCGGCCAGAAGCCGGGATACGACGGTCGCTGCCGCAATCTCACCGAGCAGGAGCGCGCGCGATTCGAAGCCGAGGGCAGGCCAAAGGCCGTTCGCTTTGCCATGCCGACGGAGGATGTGGCGTTCAACGACCTGATTCGCGGCGAGGTCATGTTTCGTCACGACGACCTTTCAGACTTCGTGATCCTCCGAAGTGATGGAACGCCGACGTATCTGCTCGCGGCCGCGGTTGACGACGTTCGAATGAAGATGACGCATGTCATTCGGGGGGAGGATCTTCTGCCTTCCACCCCACGGCAGCTGGAGATCATGAAGGCGCTGGGCGCCGATCCACCGGCCTATGCGCACCTGCCCCTGATCATGGGGCCGGATCATCAGCCGCTGTCCAAGCGGCATGGCGCGGTGGCGGTGGAGTGGTTCAAGGAGCAGGGGTTCGTTCCCGAGGCAGTGGTCAACTACCTGGCCCTGCTCGGGTGGTCGTACGACGCCGAGACCACGTTCTTCGACCGCGACGAGCTCGTGGAGAAATTCGATCTGGCGAAGGTCTCGCACAACCCGGCGGCGTTCGACACGGCGAAGCTCGAATGGATGAACGGCCATTACATCCGCGAGGCCGGCGACTCCCGCGTCACGCAGCTGCTGATCGAGTTCTTGCTCCACGACGGCGTCGATGCCGACCCGGAGCTGGTGGCGCGGGCCGTACCGCTGGTCAAGACCAGGATGCACACGCTTCGCGAAGGCGCCGATCTCATTCGGTTCCTGTTTGGAGATGAGGTCGCTCCGGACGAGAAGGCTCGGAAGATGCTCGGCGCCGAGCGGACCGAATACCTGCGGGAGGCGGCGTCTCGCCTCGAAGCGGTGGAGGAGTGGCGGCACGACGAGATCGAGCGGGTCCTTCGCGAGCTCCAGGAGGAACATGGTTTGGCCTCGAAGCAGGCGTTCCAGCCCATTCGAGCCGCCGTCACCGGAACGCTCGTCTCGCCCCCACTTTTTGAGTCTCTGGAGCTGCTTGGCCAGGAGCGGTCGCTGGCACGGCTCCGCGCGGCGACAAACGGAAATTCCTCCTCGGGTAGTCCCGTGACGTAGGAGAACCGATTCCTTGGCGAAGCGGTATCGGCTCGGCGGAATCAACAAGGCGATGAACGGCCTCTTTCGCCTCCTGACCCGTCTCGGTCTCGGCGCAAAGTATCGCCACATCCTCACGGTTCGCGGACGGAAGACCGGAAAGGCGCTTTCGACCCCGGTCGATGTGATGGAAATGAACGGTCGGCTGTTCCTCGCGGCCCCGTACGGCATCGTGAGCTGGGTCAAGAACGTCCGGGCCACTCAGGAAGTCACGCTGAGCAGGGGCGGTCGAACCGTGCGAGGCCGCGCCGTCGAGCTGTCGCCTGAGGAAAGCGCTCCGGTGCTACGAAAGTACCTCGAGGAAGTCGCCGTCACGCGCCCGTACTTCGACGTGACCCTCGAGTCGACAGATAAGGAGTTCGCCGCCCAAAGCGCGCGTCATCCGGCCTTCGAGGTGATCCGGGAATAGACCCGTGTTGTAACGGTTGAAGATCGCCTGGCGAGGAGGTTTCAGGTGAACATCGCGATCGTTGGGGCGGGAAACGTGGGGAGGTCGCTGGCGGGAGCACTCACCCGAGCAGGCCACTCCGTGATGGTGAGCTCGAGGAAAGCCGAGGATGCGCGGGCCATCGCCGATGAGACGGGTGCACAGGCGGCTCCGTCGAACCGGGAGGCGGTGCAGGCGGCTGACGTCGTCATTTTGGCCGTGCCGTACCAAGCCCTTGAGGACGCGGCCCGCGAGGTCTCTGACGTTCTCGACGGCAAAGTCCTCGTGGATGCGAGCAACCGCGTCAGTCGGGATGACCCGGCTTCGACCATCGACGGCACGTCGGCGTCCGAGCAGCTTCAGTCTGCAGTACCCGCCGCCAGGGTCGTAAAGGCATTCAACACGCTGTTCGCTGCACGGATGGCCAACCCAATCGTCAACGGGATCGCGCTCGATGGCCTCTACGCTGGCGACGACGCCGCCGCGAAAAGCCATGTGGCGCAACTGCTTGGAGACATTGGACTGCAGCCGGTCGACGCCGGCGGCCTCGCCATGGCCAGGGCGCTGGAGGCCATGACGACACTCCTGATACTCATCAACGTCGTGAACGGCTTGTCGTTCGACAATGGATGGAAGTTGGTCGCTCCGTCCGCCGTCTCCACAGAGGGCTGACGCCATGACGATCGAAATCCGACGCGACGCGGAGATCTGGAAGGAAGAGGGCGAATGGTTCACCGCGCGCTGGCATTTCTCGTTCGATCGCTATTACGACCCGAACAACATGGAATTCGGCAATCTTCGAGTGTTCAACGACGACCGCCTCATCCCGGGGGCCATCTGGCCGATGCATCCTCACCGGGACATCGAGGGGCTGACGTATGTGGTCGAGGGCGCCTTCCGGCATCAGGACAATGTGGGAGGACCGCCAGGGCCGCTGGCGGCGGGGTCGGTGCAGCGGATGACGCTTGGGTCGGGAGCGTGGCACTCGGAGCAGAACGCCTCGGAGACCGAGCCGCTCCGGTTCATTCAGATGTGGATCATGCCCGAGCGCCGCGGTCTGCCTCCCGGGGTCGAGCAACGGCAGGTCAGCAAGGAAGACCGTCGAAACAAGCTTCTTCGGGCGATCGGTCCCGAGGGCGGTGACGCGGTCAAGGTGCACGGCAACGCGGCGGTCTACGTCTCGTCGATGGAGCCTGGACTCACGGTCGACCACAAGGTGCCGGACGGCATGGGCGTGTACCTGTACGTGATCGAAGGCGCGGTCACGATCGATGGCGAGCCCCTCAGCACCGGTGACACCGCCAAGATCCGGGACGAACGGGAGGTCGAGCTTCGCGCCGAGGAAGAGACGGAACTCATCCTGGTCGAGGTCGACCTGCGCCGCTGATTGCGGCGGTGGTGATACGGGAATACCGGCTTTCGGTAGTCCATCGAAAGGAGCCGGATGCAATCGGCACGCGACCTGTTCGAGCACGAGCTGCAATCGGTCTACGACGGAATCAAGCGCCTTCAGCGCGGGCTCGAGCGGATCAGGAAGCGAGCGGGGAACTCCGAGCTTTCCTCGACGTTCCAGGAGCTTCAAACCGCCATCGGTGAGCAGATCCGCAGGTTGGAGGACATCTTCCATCTCCTCGGGAAGAAGCCGCAGCGATCGGAATCCAAGGCTATCCAGGGGTTCCTGGACGAATTCAGCGACGCGTTGAAACAGGAGAAGCCCGAGAAAGAGGCGCTGGACGTCCTGGCAGGGGACGTGACCGGCCATATCGCTTCGTACCTGATGGAGGACTACGAGACCATGCTCCT
>DASVPT010000135.1:0-11090 GCA_036389535.1 Actinomycetota bacterium | reverse complement strand
CACAAATCGCTTCTTCGCTCTGGCGATCGGCGTTGGTGACGTAGTCGCCGAAGCCCTTCGGTGCCTCGGCCCGAGTGTCGGTTCCCCACGCTCGTTTGACGACACCCGACCCGATGCTCACGGCAAGTTCGGCAACGCCGCGGAGATGCTCCAAATCAGCGCGATCGAAGGAGGCCACGCTTCGATTGTCTCGTAGCGGCGCCATCGATGGTTCAGAAGCAGAAGCCGGCGGAGCGTCGCTGCGTCAGCTCAGGTAGCTCTCCGGGTCTTCCTTGAAGTCCTCGAGACAGCCCTGCGAGCAAAAGTAGTACGTCGTCCCGCCGTGCTCGAATGAGCCGGCGGCATTCTTCGGATCCACCTGCATGCCACAAACGGGATCGATTTCCACGCGGCCCTCCATGGGGTCGATAGACGGAAGCCCTACCCCCCCAGGGTAGTACACTTCGTCGCGAACGTGTCAGTGGAAGGGGTGGACATGCCTGGGTACGCGATGAACAAGGAAGACCTGGTCGGACGGCTGAAGCGCGTCGAGGGCCAGGTTCGCGGCCTTCAACGAATGATCGAGGAGGATAAGTACTGCATCGACGTCCTCACTCAGCTCAACTCGGTGAGCGCCGCCCTGAAGGCGGTCGGCGTTGGGCTGCTCGACGGCCACGCACGGCATTGTCTGCGGGAGAGCTTCGAGCAGGGCGAAGGCGACGCCAAGGTCGACGAGATGGTGGCAGCCATGGCTCGCTTCGTCGGGAGGTAATTCCACCGTGGCTTCTGGCACTCGAGAAAAGGAACTCCGGCTCGACGTCATCGGGATGACGTGCGGGTCCTGCGTCCAGCGAGTCGAGAAGACACTGCTGAAACAGCCCGGCGTCGTGGAGTGCAAGGTGAACCTGGCCACCGGCGAGGCCACGGTTCGACTGGGCGAGGAATCGCCGCCTTTCGAGGCGCTCAAGGCTGCCGTTCAGAGCCGCGGGTACGACCTGGAGATCCACCGGGCTCGGGACGACGATCCTGCCCGTGAAGAGGAGCGGGACTGGCTCCGGCGGGTTTGGATCGCGTGGCCGTTGGGCTTGGCGGTCATGGTCCTTTCCATGCTGTGGATGGAGATGGCGTGGGCCCGCTGGTCGGCGTTCGTCCTCACCACGCCCGTACAGCTGTGGGCCGGCTGGCCGTTCCTTCGCGGTGCGGCTCACCGAGCCCGCTCCTTCAGCGCGAACATGGACACCCTCATCGCGCTTGGAACGCTCACCGCGTACGTGTACTCCGTGTGGGCGCTGTTCGCCCACGCCGACCTGTACTTCGACACGGCCGCGCTCATCCTGGCGTTTCTCCTGCTCGGGAAGTACCTGGAGGCTCGGGCACGGGGGCGGGCTGGAGAAGCGATCAAGCGCCTGGTGGATCTGGGGGCTAAGGAGGCCCACGTCGTCCGAGGGGAGCGCGAGTTCCTCATGCTCGTCGACCAGGTCAACGTTGGCGACCTGGTTCGCGTGCGGCCCGGCGAAAAGATCCCGACCGACGGCGTGATCGAGGACGGCGCCTCCGCAGTGGATGAATCCATGCTCACCGGCGAGTCAGTTCCGGTCGAGCGGACCATCGGCGACGAGGTCATCGGCGGCACGCTGAACATCGACGGGACGCTCCTCGTTCGAACGACACGCGTCGGGAGTGAGACGGCCCTCGCACAGATCGTTCGTCTGGTGGCTGACGCGCAGTCGAGCAAGGCGCCCATCCAGCGCCTGGCGGACCGAGTGGCCGGCGTTTTCGTACCGGTGGTGATCGGGATCGCGGCGGTGACTGTGGCGAGCTGGTTGCTCGTCGCGGGCGACGCTCGGCAGGCCGTTGTGGCGGCCGTGGCCGTCCTCATCATCGCTTGCCCCTGCGCGATGGGACTGGCCACTCCGGCGGCGATCATGGTCGGAACGGGCCGAGGCGCGCAGCTCGGGGTGTTGATTCGAGGCGGCGAGGTCCTCGAGAGGTCCCGAAAGATCGACGTGGTCATGTTCGACAAGACGGGAACCCTCACGGAAGGTCGAATGCGGCTCACCGAGGTGCTGGGCGACCCGGAAGGATTGCGTAGAGCCGCGGCGGCCGAGGCGCTCTCGGAACATCCGATCGCCCGTGCCGTCCTGAGCGGGGCGACGGAGCGAGGCCTCGACGTGCCCACGGCTTCGGCCTTTCGATCCATGGCCGGCCTGGGAGTCCGGGCAGAGGTGGACGGCGTCGAGGTGCTGGTGGGCCGGCGTCGCCTTCTCCAGGGGGAGGGGCTGGCGATTCCGGATCAGCTCCTCGAGGAGGTGGAGCGTCTCGAAGCTCACGGGCAGACGGTGTTCTGGGTCGGTTGGGAAGGGAAAGCCCGAACTGCCCTTGCCGTCGCCGACACCGTGAAGCCCGGTGCGAGGCAAGCCGTCTCGGGACTGCACCGGCTCGGCGTCGACGTCGCGATGATCACCGGCGACAACCCTGGCACCGCCGCTGCGATCGCCGCCGAGATCGGGCTCGATGATGTCCTGGCCGAGCTGACCCCGGCCCAGAAAGTGGAGGAGGTCCGCCGGCTCCAGGGCGAAGGCAAGGTCGTCGCGATGGTGGGCGACGGCATCAACGACGGGCCGGCGCTTGCTCAGGCCGATCTTGGAATTGCCATCGGTACCGGAACGGACGTGGCCATCGAAGCCTCGGACATGACGCTGATCAGAGGCGACCTGGCGGGCGTGGTTACAGCCATCCGTCTTGCCCGGCGGACGTTTCGAACCATCGTTCAGAATCTCTTCTGGGCGTTCGGGTACAACGTGGTCCTCATCCCATTGGCTGCGGTGGGGCTGCTCGATCCCATCGTGGCGGGGGCCGCGATGGCCTTTTCGTCCGTATCCGTCGTCTCGAACTCGTTGCGGCTGCGCGGTTTCAGCGACTGAGAGCGCCGGTCACGGCGCCACCCCTCAGCGCCTGTCCGGAACAAGAAAGGGGCTCCCCGGATGGGGAGCCCCTCCTTTCAGAGCTGTGTTGCCGAACCAGGGGGATCTAGAAGTCGTCCATCCCCGGGCCGCCACCCGGCATGGCCGGCGCCTTCTCCTTCTCGGGCTTCTCTGCCACCAGCGCCTCGGTGGTGAGAAATAGCCCGGCGATGGAGGCAGCGTTCTGGAGCGCCGACCGGGTCACCTTCGCCGCGTCGACCACGCCCGCCTTGTACATGTCGACGTAGTCGCCGGTGGAGGCGTCGAGGCCCCAACCGGTGTCCAGGCTGCGGACCTTCTCCACGACGACGCCACCCTCAAGCCCGGCGTTCGAGGCGATCTGCTTGATCGGCTCCTCCAGAGCCTTGCGAACGATCAACGCACCGGTCATTTCGTCACCGGCGAGCTCCAGCTTCTCCAGAGCCTGCTGGCCGAACAGGAGCGCGACGCCCCCACCGGGGACGATGCCCTCCTCGACTGCCGCCTTGGTGGTTTGGACGGCGTCCTCGATGCGGTGCTTCTTCTCCTTGAGCTCGACCTCGGTCGCGGCCCCGACCTTGATGACCGCGACTCCGCCGGCCAGCTTCGCCAGCCGCTCTTGGAGCTTCTCGCGGTCGTAGTCCGAGTCGGTCTTCTCGATTTCGCCCTTGATCTGGTTGATCCGGCCCTTGATGTCATCCGCCGAGCCACCGCCCTCGACCAGGGTGGCCTCGTCCTTGGTGACCACGACCTTGCGGGCGGTCCCCAGCAGGTCGAGCCGAGTGTTCTCCAGCTTCAGCCCGACCTCCTCGGAGATGACCTGGCCGCCGGTGAGGATGGCGATGTCCTGGAGCATGGCCTTCCGGCGATCGCCGAACCCCGGCGCCTTCACGGCGACGGAGCGGAAGGTGCCCCGGATCTTGTTCACCACGAGCGTCGCCAGGGCCTCGCCTTCCAGATCCTCGGCGATGATCACCAGCGGCTTGCCCGTCTGCATGATCTTCTCGAGCACCGGGAGGAGGTCCTTCACGGCAGAGATCTTCTGGTTCGCCAACAGGATGTACGGGTCTTCGAGGACCGCCTCCATCCGCTCGGGATCGGTGACGAAGTAGGGGGAGATGTACCCCTTGTCGAACCGCATTCCCTCGACCAGCTCGAGCTCCATGCCGAAGGTCTGCGACTCCTCGACGGTGATGACGCCGTCCTTGCCCACCTTGTCCATCGCCTCGGCGATCTGCTCGCCGATCTCCTGGTCCGCAGCTGAGATCGCTGCGACGTGGGCGATGTCGTCCTTCGTCTCGACCTCGCGGGCCTGGCTGCGAATCTGCTCCACCGCGGCCTCGACCGCCCGCTCGATGCCCGACTTCAGCGACATCGGGCTGGCACCCGCGGCGACGTTGCGAAGGCCCTCCTTGACCATGGCCTGCGCCAGGACGGTGGCCGTGGTGGTGCCGTCGCCGGCCACGTCGTCGGTCTTCTTCGCTACCTCCTTGACCAGCTCGGCGCCGATCCTCTCCTCGGGATCTTCGAGCTCGATCTCCTTGGCAATGGAGACGCCGTCGTTGGTGATGGTCGGCGCCCCCCACTTCTTCTCCAGGACGACATTGCGGCCCTTGGGTCCGAGGGTGATCTTGACCGCGTTGGCCAGCTTGTCCATCCCCTTCTCCAGTGCCCGCCGGGCCTCCTCGTTGAAGCTGATCAATTTGGCTGGCATAGACGAACCTCCTTGGTATTCGAACTGCTGAGACCGATGGCTAGCACTCTCACTAGCCGAGTGCTAACACTATAAACGGCGCGCGGCGAGGGGGTCAACGGAGCGTAAGCGCAGCTACGGCTGAGCCGGGAGCTGCCAGGCTTACTCGATCAGGCCTTGTCCCGAGGGGTCTTCTTCGTCGGAGTCGTCGGGTGGCCGTCGGTTTACGACTCGGGCGCTCACCGTGAAATCGGTGGCGTCCTGCGTGCACGTCGACGCGTCACAGATCCTCGCGAATGCCAGCGAGGTCTGAATCGTCTGATTCCGGTTTGACGGGTGCTCCGCACCACCGTACGTGAGACTGCCGTCCTCCTGCTCCGTCTGGTTGCCGGCATTCGCTTCGACTTCGACGTGACCCGCCGATTGCGTACAGGTGGCTCCCGCGCTGCACGACTGAGCCCCTGCGGCCGAGGTCTGGGTCGTCTGGTTGGAGTTCCCCGACCCGAGAATCTCGGTCGCCCCGCCGTTGGAGACAGCGACGAGGACCGTGTTGTTCCCGTACGTGATCTCGCCGTCCTCTTGCTCCGTGCGGTTGAAGTTCGCGGCCTCGGATTCGACGTCGCCTGAGCTCTGTGTGCATGTGCTGGCATTGCAGATTTGTGCCAGGGAGCCAGCAGTCTGAGACGTTTGGTTGTCGTTGCCGGATTGCCGGATCGAGGCGTTGCCACCGCTTCCCGCGCCGCTCCCAGCGCCGCCGACCACGACGACCACGCCGCCGCGTCCGTAGGTGATCTCGCCTTCCTCCTGCTCCGTGCGGTTGGCGTTTCGCGCCTCGGAATCGACAGCCCCGCCTGCGGTTTGCGTGCAGTCTGAAGTGCCGTCGCAGGTTTGCGCCGACGACTCAGCGGCCTGATTCGCATCGTTGTGATTCCCGGACTGCTCAACGCTGGCCTCGCCCCCGGCGCCGCCGGTGGGGGCGCCGGCGCCACCGACCGCGGTGAGCGTGGCTGAACGGCCGTATGTGATCTCTCCCTCGTCCTGATCCGTGGCGTTTCGATTGACGGCGTCCGATTCCACACGGCCTGCGGCGTCCTGTACGCACATGGATGTGAGGCACTCTTGGGACGAAGAACTGGCTCGCTGCTCGGTGCTGTTCGCGTTGCCGGATTGGGCGATGGTTCCGCTGCCGCCAGTTCCACCGCCGGTGGTTCCCGCACCACCTGCGCCACCGATGGCGACGAGGGTGGCGTTCGGCCCGTACTCGAGCTCGCCCTCCTCCTGCTCGGTCCAATTCCAGGTCGCCGCGCGAG
Organism: Actinomycetota bacterium; assembly: GCA_036389535.1. GTDB lineage: Bacteria > Actinomycetota > UBA4738 > UBA4738 > UBA4738 > JALYGK01. The sequence continues at coordinate 5,166 of DASVPT010000135.1, read as the reverse complement.
ACCGAACGTTTCCTCCGGCCCCCTGCGTGCAGCTGGCCCAGCCACACCTCTGGGATCCCGCTTCAGCACTGTGATCGGTGGCATTGTGGTTGCCAGACTGCGCGATGCTCCCGCTCCCTCCGGAACCCCCGGATGTCTGTCCCGCCCCGCCGGTTCCGCCCACCGCCACGAGGGTGGCGTTCGGCCCGTACTCGATCTCCCCACCCTCCTGCTCGGTTCCGTTCAACGCCCAAGCCCTCGAGTCGACATTTCCTCCCGCTTGTTGTTGACAACTTGCGATGACGCACTCTTGCGAGTCGGAGGTATTGGTTTGATCCGTCTCGTTGTTGTTTCCCGACTGCGCGATGCTCGCGTCGCCGCCGGTGCCGCCTGTCGTGGTACCAGCGCCACCAGCTCCGCCGGCCGCGACCAGCTGGGCCCCTCGCCCGTACGTAACCTCTCCCTCGTCCTGATCGGTTCCGTTCGCGCTCCTGGCCTTTGAGTTCACATTCCCGGCAGCCTCCTGATTGCACTGCGTCGTAGACCCACAGACTTGGGAGCCGGACGAGGCGTCCTGGTCAGTGCCGTTGTTGTTTCCCGACTGCTGGATGCCCCCGTTTCCTCCGGACCCTCCTCCGGAGGTCTGGCTGGCTCCGCCCGAACCCGCGGCCGCGACCAAAGCGGCGCCGCGTCCGTAGGTGACGTTGCCGTCTTCTTGCTCGGTGCGGTTGGCGTTGGACGCCGAGGAGTCGACGTCCCCGCCGGCAGTCTGGGTGCAGCTGGTCGCCTGGAAGCAGGCTCCAGCGACTGACTCGGAACCTTGAGAGGTTTGGTTGTCGTTGCCCGACTGCTGGATGTTCCCGTTACCACCATCTCCGCCGGCGCCAGTGTCGCTCGCTCCACCGGCACCGCCCGCGGCCACGATCGTCGCGCCTCCGCCGTAGGTAACGGCGCCCTCCTCCTGCTCGGTCCGATTCCGGTTCGAGGCCCGAGAGCGCACGCCCGAGCCGGCGTCGTGCGTGCAGACCAGGCTCGTGTCGCAGGCCTGCGCACTGGAAGTCGAATCCTGAGCGGTCCCATTGGAGTTGCCGGATTGCTGGACGCCCCCGTTTCCTCCCAATGCTCCTTCGGCGCCCGACCCACCGCTCGCAACGAGGGTCGCGCCCCGGCCGTAGGTGACTGCGCCGTCCTCTTGCTCGGTCGTGTTCGAGTTTCGGGCGGTGGAACTCACGCCTCCCACAGCGTCCTGGTTGCAGTTGATGGACTGCGTGCAGGATTCGGCGTTCGAGTCAGAGGTCTGGTCCGCGGCATTCCGGTTGCCGGACTGCTGGATGCTGGCGTCACCGCCGCCAGCGCCTCCCATCGCGACGACGGTCGCGCTCCCGCCGTAGGTGACAGCTCCGCCTTGCTGCTCGGACGGGGCGGAGTTGGACGCCGTGGAGCTGACGTCGCCGTCACTGTGCTGATTGCAGTTCGCGAACAAGCACGTTTGGGCGTCGGAGTCGGCGTCCTGAGTGGTCGCGCTGTTGTTTCCGGATTGCTGGATGCTCCCGTCGCCGCCCGACCCCGACGTTCCGCCGCTTGCGCCACCGAGGGCCACAACCACGGGGTTCCTGCCATAGGTCAGCGACCCAGCGTCCTGATCGTTGCGATCTGAGTTGGTCGCGCTGGAGCGGACGTCGCCATTCGCGTTCTGCACGCAATCAGCACCATCACACGTTTGAGCTCCAGACTGAGCGGCCTGATCCGTTTCGTTCTGATTGCCGGACTGCTGGATGCTGGCGTCACCGCCTGAACCGCTGGTGACACCCCCACCCCCGCCGCCGCCGATAGCCACGACGGTGCTTCCGTCCCCGTACCGGATGACGCCACGTTCTTGTTCGCTTCTGTTCGCGTTGCGGGCGCGAGACGAAACGTTGGTCGCGCCCTGTTCGCATTCGGCGGCGACACAGCGCTGAGCGCGGGAGTCGGCGTCCTGCGTCGTCGAATTGTTGTTTCCGGACTGCTGCACGCTGGCGTCGCCGCCGGAACCGCCGGCGTCGGTGGTCCCACCGCTGCCGCCGCCACCCCCAACGGCCTGGCCGGTCGAGCCGTTGCCGTACCGAACGGCTCCGTTCTCCTGCTCGGACCCGTTTGCATTTGATGCACCGGAGCTGACGTCCCGCGCCTGCTGGCCGCATCCCTCTTGACCGATAACCACGAGGCACGTCTGCCCGTGGGAGGTCGCGTCCTGGCTCGTGTTGTTGTCGTTGCCTGATTGTCGGGACGCGGCGTTACCTCCCGAGCCCCCCGGACCGCCGGATCCGCCACCCCCGCCGCCGCCCAAGGCCGCGACGTTGGCACCATCTCCATACACGACTGAGCCCTGCTCCTGTTCGGTGCGGTTCGTATTGGACGCCCCGGACGAAACATCGCGTGCTTCCTGAGCACATCCGATGAAGAAGGCGAAGCTGCATGTCTGGGCGTCAGACTCGGCCGATTGGTCAGTCTGGTTCCGGTTCCCGGTCTGTTCGAGGGAGGCGTCGCCACCCGCCCCGCCGGCACCGTTGGTCCCTCCGCCTCCACCGCCGCCGATGGCGACGACCGAGGCGTTCCGGCCGTAGGTGACCGCGCCCTTCTCCTGCTCCGTTCGATTCTTGTTCGAGGCCGAAGACGACGCGTCTCGGGCGCCCTGAAGACATACCGCGCCGAAGCAGTCCTGGGCCGCGGAATCCGCTTCCTGGCTCGTTCCGTTCTGGTTCCCTGCCTGATCAAGCTGGGCGCTTCCACCGCTCGCGCCGGTTCCTCCGCTGCCACCGACGGCCGTGAGACTTGCGCCGTCTCCATAGCTCACGCGGCCCTGCTCCTGGTCCGTATTTGTTGAGTTCGAAGACCGGGACGTCGCGTCCCGCGCCGTTTGCTCACACAACGCGAACAAGCACGTTTGCGCGTTCGACTCCGCGCCCTGAGTGGTCTCATTGCGGTTACCGACCTGGTCAATCTGCCCGTTGCCACCTGCGACGCCCGGGTCGCCGGCACCGCCCACCGCCACGACAGTCGCGCTGTCTCCATACCTGACGGCACCGTTTTCCTGTTCGGTCCCATTGCGGTTCGACGCGGTGGAGGAGACGTCTCGTGCTCCCTGCATGCACAGCGCGACATCGCAGGTTTGAGAGCTCGAATCGGCGTCCTGGTCGGTGCTGTTCTGATTCCCCGACTCGTGAACGGTCGCATCCGCGCCGGGGTCTCCGATCGCTACGACGGCGGCGTTGTCGCCGTAGGTCACCTTGCCGCCATCCTGGTCGGCGGTGTTCCGGTTCGACGCCGAGGATACGACGTCGCCTGTGGACGTCTGGCCGCACATGAACACGAACTGGCAGACCTGCCCGTTCGCCTCGGCACTCTGTGTCGTCTCGTTCGAGTTCCCGGCGCCGGGGGCAGGCACAGCGTCGGCGTATGTGACGCTTCCCTTGTCCTGCTCCGTCGAGTTGTTGTTCGTTGCCCTCGACGCAACTTGGTCGGCGCTCTGGTCACAAATGAAGGCGCCCGTGCAAGTCTGAGCGTCGGACTGCGCCTCTTGGTCCGTCGTGTTGCTGTTGCCAGCGCCGAGGACAGTGCCGCTCGCGTACTGGCTCACGCCTTTTTCCTGCTGTGTGGAGTTGTGGTTCGCCGTCGAGCCGTCGACGCTGCCGGCCGTTTGATCGCATTCGAAGGAGAACTCGCACGTCTGGGCGCTGGATTCGCTGGTTTGACTGGTGTCGTTCGCGTTGCCCGCCTGTGTGCCGTCCATCACCAGGTTCGAGCTCGGCCCGGCCTGCGTGTAGTTGGCCTTGCCGTCGTCCTGATCGGTCGAGTTCGAGTTCGAGCTGCGGGCAGTGGCGCCGTTGGCAGTTTGGTCGCAGAGCGAGCCAGGGCCGAAACCGAACGCAAACTCACAGGTCTGGGCCTCGGCGCTGGCGTCCTGGGTGGTCTCGTTCTGGTTCCCAGGCCCGCCGGAACCCGTTCCGTGCTCTTGATCGGTACGGTTCGAGTTGGACGCGTTGGAGCTCACGTTGTTGGCCTGCTGGTCACAGGTCCCAACGAAGTCGCAGGTCTGCGCGCCGGCGTCGGCAGTTTGATCGGTCTCGTTGTAGTTGCCGGCGCCGTAGGTCGTGGAGTTGCCGCCCTCCTGCTCCGTGCTGTTTTGGTTGGTGGCGGTGGCCTGGACGTCGCCTTCCTGAGATGTACATGACGGGGTCATCTCGCACGTCTGGGCCCCTGCGTCGGCCGTTTGGGTTGTGTAGTTCCAGTTGCTTCCCGCGTAGCCGGGGTCCTGATCCTGATCAGTTGAGTTCTTGTTGGAAGCGGTGGCCGAAGAAGGATCGGAGACTTGAGCCTCCTGCATCGTGCAGTTCGTATTGCCGCCGCTTCCGTTCTCCTGACTGGTGCTGCGGGTGTTGGAGGAGCCGGATTGCATGACGCACGCGACGTTTCCGGCCGGGCCGGAGCCGCCCTGCTGGCGAGTGCGATCCACGTTCGAGGATCTGGTGGATCCGTCGGTACAGGTGGGACTGGCCCCACTCTGGCTCACGTTCACCTGACAGCTCTGAGCTTGAGCGGTCGCGTTCTGCGCGCCGTAATAGAAGTTGCCGTATCCGAACGGTCCGTTGCTGCCACCGTTCTGACTCATATCGTTTTGGTTTGAAGCCTCTGCTCGAGACGCGGTCGTGCTCTGCTGGCTTCCGCCGCCCGCGTTCTCGCTTCCGACGTTCAAGCCGAAACCCCACACGTTCGCCTGCGACGTCGTGGCGCGCGAAACGGCGGTCTGGTCGCCAACGGCGCCGTTGCTCGTCCCCTCTTGATTCGAACTGTTCTGGTTGTCAGCCTCCGCCGACGAGCCGGCCTCGTTCACCTGGCTTCCGTTGTTCGAGTTGTCGCTCAGGACGGCGATCCCAAACCCGTACACGTTGATCTGTTGGGTGTCGGCATTCGCCCATGCGAGCTCGTGCGCGAGGAGGATGTCCGCGATCGGGAGGCCGACCACCTGGTCCTTGTTCGATGCCTTCGACCGGCTCGTCGCCTTGTTGTGTTGGTCCGCGTTGTTCGAGTTCTTGCTCGCCACCGAGACCGGCGCGTAGACGTTGACTTGACGAGAGCTGGAGCCCGACGAGGTGTTCGGCTTCTTCTTCTTGTTGTTGGCCCCGTCGCAGATCACCGCGACCGGCGTAT
>DASVPT010000134.1:0-5725 GCA_036389535.1 Actinomycetota bacterium | reverse complement strand
ATGTCGAAGAAGCGACCGGACGAGGTCTACCAATGGATCGCCCCGCGAGCGCATCGTGCGTCGGGCGTCACCATGCGCGAGGTCGTTCGCTACTTGGAACCGAGGCAAGCCGAACGGCTGCTCCGCGCGTACAAGACCCGCCGTCCCGTCTAGGCGTTCACAGGAACGGAAACTTCAGGCAGGTTCGCTCCACCTGACCCGGAACGCTTCGACTGGCTCATCGAAACCCTTCAACGCGAGTTCTCCCAAGCTCTCGAAGACGAACCCCTTTCCCACCGCGAGATCACGTACGGTCCCAGGCACCAGAATCGTCGCTGGCTGTGCGGCGGCGCAGAGCCGTGCGGCCAGGTTGACCGCCGAGCCGAAGAGATCCCCGCCTTCAGGGATCGGCTCGCCCGCCGACATCCCGATTCGAACTCGCACGGGGTGCGGCATGCGATCGCTTCTGCCGGTGAGATCCTTTTGCACCTGGATGGCGCATCTCAGGCTGTTGACGACGGACTTGAAGGACGCCATGACACCGTCGCCCGTGTGCTTCACCTTCGACCCGCTGTTGGATCGCAGGGCCTCCTGCACCACCTCGTCGTGAGCCCGGATCAGCTCCATGGCTCGAGCGTCGCCCAGCTGTTGGGTCAGGCGGGTCGAGTCCTCCAGGTCGGTGAACAGAATGGCCCGGAATGCCGAATCGACATAGGCCTCACCGGGAGGATGCTCGGTGATGGGACCGAGGAACTGTGCGAGCTCGCTCTCGTCGACTTCGGTCACGGAGTGAGCCAGTAGCCCGTGCGCGTCGCGATGAACAGCCTCGACGGCCTCCGGACTCGGCCCCTGCGCCAGGCAGAACGCCGTCTGGCGCTCATGGTCGAAGTAGTACGTGAGGAACCTGACCGCATAGCGATCCTGGACCTCGAGATCCATGAGGTGCAGCTTGGCGGCATCGGCGGCGGTCACGCCGTCGAACTGATGGCGATCCAGGTACAGCGGCACGCCAATAGCATGCGGCATGCGGAGCCGAGGCGAAAGCCCCGTGAGTTGAGGCTACTCGTCGCTCTCTTGCATTGAGCTGATCGCGGCGCGGCACCGGTCGACCAGCGTGGTGCCGAGGCCGTCGGGAGCGTCACGAAAACCGGCCCACCGTTCCAACAGCTCGATCGCGGGACCCTCCAGGGAGGCGCGGCGGCCGCAGTCGATCGTGATCGTCGGCGTCTTCATCAACGACCCGCCCGTTGTCCCCGTCGAATACCCGAGCTCAATCAGTTCGCGGCCGACACGTTGGATCACCTTGTAGGACGGATTTGGCTCGTCCGATCCGAACCAGGACTGGATGATGTCCCGAACCGGTGCGGTCCCTCCGTTGAATTCGACCAGATGAAGCGTTGAATCTTCCAGCGTGAAGGGTGTTTGCCCCGGTTCCAGCGGCGCCGGCTCGGGAACTTGCTGCGCCAGGTTTCCGAGCATGTTGAGCAGGCCTCCGGAGGCCTGAAGCTGCGCGACGTCCAGAACCACTTGAGGGCCCTGAGGGGGAGGCCGCACATCGACTCCCGGTTGTATCGACGCAGTGATTTGCTGTCGCCCCATGCCCATCAGCGTCCGCTTGCCCATGGAAAGGGTGAGCTTCCCCTGCTCCTGGAGGCTCCAGAAGCCGATGGCGAAGAGCTCGGCTGCCAATGTGGCCTGCTTCACCGCGGCGTCCGTGCACGGAACCTCGAATTTCTGTGAGAGCGCGGTGTCCCGTTCAACCACCCGATCTGCGAAGAGGTAGAGGAGCGCGGCGGAGGAGGGGGCTGCCGCGGGCGTCGACATTTCGTGAGCCTATTCCGGTTGCGGCGTTCGCGCATCACGGGAAAACAGCACGTCGCCGCCGAAGACCGAAGGTCCCTCGGGCTGCATCGCCTGCGCCTTCGTCAGAAAAGCGTTGAACCGAGGGTCGCGGTCGTGCGCGCTGTGCTCTCGCATGCCGGGCACCTCGGCGTAGATCAGGTACAGCGTCACGTCGTCGCGCTCCTCGGTCCCGTAGTCGATTCGGGCGAGTCGCGCCTTCAGAAACTTCCCTTCAGCGGCGAATTCGTCCCAGATCGGGATCTCCTCGGCCTCGAACAGCCGCTCGAACTCCTCCTGCTGTTCCTTCCGAATCCGAATGATGATCGCGTTCGCTTGGGTCACCGGCTCCTCCTGGTTTCATCAGCCTCTTCATCATCCGTCGACTGGTTGCCCCCCGTTTCGCTCAGCAACGCACGAACGCGGTTCGCGGCGACCACGTTCCCTTTTCGTTCGTGAAGCTTCAGCGCTTGGCCGAGCGCCTCGACAGCGTCCTGCGTTCGGCCCGCCATCCGAAAAACCTCCCCGAGCGATTCCCATACCTGCGCGGTGTTCTGAACGAAGTCAATTCCCTGCCGCAGGTCGACGGCTTCGCGGGCCAGGCGCTCCGCCTGGTCGAAGTCGCCGCGCCGAGCAAGCACTTTCGCCATGACGCTTCGCCACATGCTCTGCGATGCGATGTCGTCCTGCTGCGCCGCCTGGCGGCTCTCGTTCGCCAGCGCTTCCGCCTCGTCGTATCGCCCCTGCTGAAAGACGTGATCGGCGAGCTGCGCCGCCAGCGTCGAGAACCGGGTCTTCTCGCCCCACCGCTTGAGCTCTTCGTAGCCCCGCCGCTCGAGCTCCTCGGCTCGCTCGAGGTCGCCGGCCAACTCCTCCACCAGGCCGGATCGGCTCGACATGACCATGGTCGAGGTGACGCTTGGTCCCAGGTCCTCCAGGATCCTCCGGGCTTCCGACGCCGACGCGCGGGCCTCTTCGAATCGGCCGAGCATCGCCAGGAAGATCGCCTTCGCCAATCGCAGCGTGCCCTCGGCCCGGCGATCTCCGCTGGCCTGAGCGAGGAGCTCGTCGGTCCGTTGCAGCGCCTCGGCCGCCGGCATCGGTCCATACACCAGCGTGGCGCCGAGCAGGCTCACCATGTTCGACGCGTCTCGGGGCGACGACGCGCGCCGGGCGTGTTCGAGCGCACGAGAGAACGCCGGCTCCGCCTGGGTCGCCTCGCCGTGCAGCCAGTGCTCGTACCCGATGAGCTGCCACGCCCGAGAGAGCGCCAGGTCGTCGGGGTTCTCCTCCAGTGCTCTGATCGCTTCGTGCGCTTCGGCCACGGGGTCGCCGGCGTCACCAGGATCCGCTTCCACGTGGCTTCGGTCGAAGGAGGTCGTGCGGGCTCGATATTCGATGGCCCGGTTGCCGGAAGCGCGTGCCCGCGCGATCGCTTCACCGAGCGCCGCCCTGGCCGTCGGGAAGTCGCCCAGCTCCGTCGCGGCGACGCCCAGATCGACCAGCAGCTCGAGTCGATCCGATGAGTCGTCTGGAAGAAGGGCGGTGGCGCGGGTCAGAAGCGAAGCCGCCGCGGTGAAGTCGTACCGGTTGAGCGCTCGCCTCCCGGCCGCCCCGAGATGTTCCGCGGCTCGGAGCGCGATCGCCCTCGCGCGTTCGTCCACGGGACCCAGCTCGACGCGGTATCCGTGCGCCTGCTCCAGGTGGTAGCCCACGATCTCTTCGTACTCGTTCGCCCGAGCGCCCGCGGTCCGCTCGAGCCATGCCGCGAACGCTTCGTGGAGATCGGCTCGGATCTCTTTCGGCATCCCGTGGTACGCGGCGTCCCTGACCAGAAGATGGCGGAACTGGTACGCCTCCTCGTGCCGGAATCCCGAGCGGGCGGGTCGAATCAGCTCCTTCCGAGCCAGCGTCATCAGGTGCGCGCCGACCCTCGGCTGGATCTCGTCCGGCGACAGCTCGACCACGGCGCCGCGATAGAAGATCTTTCCGACCACCGCCGCGCGTTCGATGACCTGACGCTCTTCGAACTCGAGCCGGTCGAGCCGCGCCGCCAGCAGCGCCTGGATGGTGGGTGGGACCGAGACGTTCGTGAGGTCACCCGCCGGAGCCCAGTGGTCGTTCTCTCGTCGGAGGAGTCCGTCGTCGATGAGCATGCCGATCATCTCCTCGACGAACAGCGGATTGCCCCCGGCCGCCTCGGAGATCCGGGCGCGTTCGGCCGGCCGGAGGTTCGCGTGTCCCAGCAGGTTTTCGACCAGCTCGTCGCTTTCGTCCTCGTTGAGTGGCTCCAGGAGGATCGAGGTGGCGTGGAGCTTTCCGCCTCCCCAGCTCGGCCGGCTCTCCACGAACTCCTGACGCCCGACGCAGACCAGAAGAATGGACGCGCCGCGGGACCAGTCGGCGACGTGCTCGATGAGGTCGAGCATGGTCGGCTCGGCCCAGTGGATGTCGTCGATCACCACGACCAGGGGGCGGTCGCGAGCCTGCGATTCGAGGAGCTTTCGAACCGCCCAGAAGATCTCCTCCGAAGGCGCCGTCGCTTCGGCGAGCCCGATGGCCTGGCCGACGTGTTCGGCGATGAGGTCGCGATCGTCCTCGTCGGCGACGAGCTTCGCCAGCTTCTGCAGGGCCTCGGCGGGCGGGTCCGTGTCGATGATTCCGGCTGCCGCCTGGACGAACTCGCGGACCGGCCAGAACGTGATGCCCTCGCCGTATGGAAGGCACCGTCCCTGGAGGGTGATCGCTCGCTGCTCGACGGCCTGGACGAACTCCCGAACCAGCCGGGACTTGCCGACGCCGGCGGATCCGAGAACGGTGAAGAGGTGGCAGGCCTGGTCAGTGACGGCGTCCTCGAAGGCGTCGTGGAGCGCTGAAAGCTGGCGTCTTCTTCCGACCATCGGCGAGATCAGACGGCGTGTCGCGCTCGCCGGGATTGCCGCGATGTCGATGAGCCGGAACGCCTTGACGGGATGCGCCTTACCCTTGAGCGCGAGGGGGTCCAACGGTTCGACGCGCAGGGCATCCCGGGTCAGCCGGTACGTCGGTTCGCCAACGAGGATCTCGCCCGGCGCCGCGGCTTGCTCCAGGCGCGCGGCGATGTTCACGGCGTCGCCGATCACCAGGCTTTGCCCCGCGTCACGCCCTCCGGCGACGACCTCGCCGGTGTTGACGCCAGTTCGATTGACCAGGCGAACGCCGTGGTCGCGGTCGAGCGATTCATTGAGCCGGTCCAGTCGTTCGCGCATTTCGGTTGCAGCTCGCAGGGCGCGGAGGGCGTCGTCCTCGTGGACCGCGGGGATCCCGAACACCGCCATGACGGCGTCTCCGATGAACTTCTGTACGGTGCCGCCGTGGCGTTCCAGCGCCGCCTTCATCTCGTCGAAGTAGCGAGTCATCACGCGGCGAAGCGATTCGGGGTCGAGGCGCTCGGCGAGATCGGTCGACTCGGCGATGTCGCAGAAGACCACGGTGACGGTCTTGCGGAATTCGCGTGGACCCGCTCCCGACCGGAACGGCGTGCCGCAGTTCAGACAGAAGTTGGCCGCGTCGGGATTTTCCTGGCCGCAGTTCGGGCAGGCGGGCACAGGGCGAGTCTAGGTGGGGGTCAGGACGTCTGCATGAACATCCAGCGGTGGCCCTCGAGGTCGGCGGCGGCGTAGAGCCGTCCGTAGGGTTCCTCTTGCGGTTCCCTGAGGATTCGAGCGCCGCTCTGGCGAGCTCGTTCGTAGTGCTTGTCGAGGTCGTCGACGTACACGTGAACGCCGTCCACCACGTACGGGACCTGCAGCCACGTCCGCGCGTGGTCGCACTTCTTCGCGTGATGATCCGGGCTCTGGTAGTCGGGTCCCGGCCAGCCGAGGTACACGAGCGCGCCGTCAAGTTCGAGCTCAGCGTGGGTGACGTG
>DASVPT010000133.1:0-5949 GCA_036389535.1 Actinomycetota bacterium | reverse complement strand
CATCCACGGCTTTCGGCGAGATGCCCTGACCGAAGCGCTGAGGCGGCGTCGAGCGATCCAGGCGACGCTGATGCGCGAGACCATCCACATCGTCGCGGCGCGGGACTTCTGGCCGTACGTCGTCGCGGTGCGCCGCGCTCGCCGGGAGTGGCGCATGCGAGTCATTCGAGAGCTGGCCGGTGTCGACATGACCCAGGTTGCGAAGCTGGTTCGCCGTTTCCTCGAGAACGGCCCACGCCGTGCGAAGGAGATCGAGGAGCTGGTCGCGGACCATGGATACCCACGTGTTGCCTGGGGCAGCGTTGGCGACTGGGTCGATCTGGTTCGAGTCCCCCCATCTGGGACGTGGGAGCACCGCCGCGCGGATCTCTATGGCCTGGCGGAGCGGTGGCTGGCGCCGTCGAAGGTCACCGAAGACGACGCGCAACAGCACCTGATTCGGAGTTACCTCGGCGGATTCGGGCCGGCGTCTCTGAAGGACATCGCGAGCTGGTCGGGGCTGCCCGCCAGGACGGTCCGACCGGTGATCGAGCGGATGCAGCTTCGCCGGTTTCGCGATCAGGATGGCGGTGAGCTGCTGGATCTCGAGCGGCGTCCCCTTCCCGATCCAGGGACGACTGCCCCGGTCCGGTTCATCCCCACATGGGATGCCACGCTCCTCGTTCACGCCCGCAGAACGCAAATCCTTCCGGAGCGATATCGGCCGTTCGTCTTCGATACCAAGACGCCGCACTCGGTCCCGACGTTTCTCGTCGACGGGCGCGTCGCCGGATCGTGGCGGTACCAGGCGGGGCGGGTGAACCTGGAGCCGTTCGAGCCGATCCCACGGCCGTTTCGGCGCGATCTCGACGACGAGGCGTCACGGCTCGCGGCGTTCCACGCCGATTGACATGGACGAACACGACACTCGAGTGCGCAACACGACGTACCGCCTGTTCGCGGAGCTTGGCCGGGCGCCGGAGCCAGAGGAGGTGGCTCGAGCCCTTGGACGAACCCGTGAGGAGGTTCTCGATCGGTGGCGAAGGCTCGACGCGGCCCACGCGCTGAGTCTCGACGGCCACGCCGAGCGAATTCGGATGGCGAACCCGTTCTCGGCCCTTCCGACGCAGCATCGCGTTCTTGCCGCCGGGAAGGTCTGGTTCGCGAACTGTGCATGGGACGCGTTCGGGATCTGCGCTGCGCTCCAGTCGGACGGCGAGATCCACACGACGTGCCCGGATTGTGGCGATGCGATCGAGGTTGCGGTCCGAAACGGTGAGCCCGACGACGAAACGCTCCTGTTCCATTGCCTGGTCCCGGCGGCGCGGTGGTGGGACGACATCGGCTTCGCCTGAAGCGCCATGAATCTCTTCCGGTCGGAAGAGCACATCGAGCGGTGGCTCGAGGGCCGTGAACCGGGGGCCACCATGACCGTCGGCAAGCTCAGTCTGCTTGCGAATCTCTGGTACGCGGACCGTGTCGCGCCTGATTGGCGCCCACACACGCTGGCGCAGAACCAGGCGATCCTGGAGCACCTGGACCTGACCGGTCCCTTCTGGCGCCTTTCCTGAGGGGACCTCTTTACGGGATGCCGCCCCCGTGGCACACTGAAGGAGCTAAATTACATGTATGTGATTTCTGTCGCTCTCCCCCACTACGGTCACGAGATGGAAGGGCGTGCACAGGGTCCATGAGACCGCTCAGACTCGAAGTCAAGGGCTTCACGTCGTTCAGAGAGCCGCAACACCTCGACTTCACGGAACTCGACGTGTTCGCCGTGGCCGGCCCGACCGGGTCGGGCAAGTCTTCGATCCTGGACGCGATGACGTACGCCCTGTACGGGCGGGTCGAACGGGTCGGCGACGGTGTCCGCCAGCTGATCAGCCAGGGACAGCCGCGAATGGCGGTGACTCTCGAATTCGCCGTGGGAGCCGAGAGATTCCGGATCACCCGATCGACGCCGGCGAAGGGGGCCACCAAGATCCTTCTGGAGCGCCGGGGGAAGGACGGCGACTGGAAGCAGGCAGGCGACGGAGCGGACCGGGTCAAGGACACGGATCGCCGAGTCGCCTCCATGATCGGACTCTCCTACGACGGTTTCACGCGTTCGGTTCTGCTGCCCCAGGGAAAGTTCGCCGAGTTCCTGGTCGGTGACCCGAAGAAACGTCGCGAGATCCTGACCGAGCTCCTCGGTCTTTCGCTGTTTCGGCGAATGGCTGAGCGTGCGGGGACGGTAGCGAAGGAGGCGGCCCTTCGGGCGCAAACCATCACGGATGTCCTCGCCGGGGAGTTCGCCGAAGCATCGGCGGACGCGCTTCGCGAAGCGAACCGAATCGTCAAGCAAGCCGAGAAGCGGGAGCGGCTCCTCGGAAAGGCGGCGGAGAAGGTCCTCGATATCTTGAGCCGCTGGCACGACACCGAACGATCGCTCGACGAGCTCGCGAGATGCCTGGATGAGGTCGATCGGACCTGTGATGGGCTCAAGCAGGCCACGGCCGACCTTGTCCTATGCGTTCAGCAGGTCACGGATTCTTCGGTCGAGCTTCGAAAGCGCCGCGCCGAGCTGGCCGCAGCGGAAAAAACCGCCCACGCGGCGATGGACGCCCTGCGGAAAGCCGAACAGCAGGTCGGGTTGCGCGATGAGTTGGTCAAGGCGCAGCGGTTTGCTCACGAGGTTCAGATGGCGCGTGAGGGCATGGGCACGAAGGCGAGAGACCTCGAAGCCGCAAAGCAAACCGCGACCGGGCTCAGAGAGTCCCTTCACCAGGCGGAGCGCGAGCTCAAGAACCGGTCGAAGGAGCTCTCTGCGCTCGATCTGGAATTCGCCGAAGCGCAGGATGCTCTGGAGAAGGCGCGGCACGCCGACCTGGTCGTGGCCGTGTCCACCGGGCTCAAAGTTGGGGACCCCTGTCCCGTGTGTGGCACCACGCTGGCCTCCGCCCCGAAACGGTCAGCGGCCGGAGGGGTCCGCACCGCGACGAAGGCTCTCGACCGGCTCCGCGCGGCGGTCGAACGGAGCAGACAGTCCGTTCGCGAGGCGGAGCGTGGGAGAGACGCGGCGGACGCGAAGCTGCAGGCCAATCTGGCGTCACAGGAGCGGCTCACCGCGGAGCGGAACGATCTCAAACGAAGCGTCGCGGCGGCCGAGAAGGCGCTGGCGGCCGTTTTGGGGACGCCGCTGCCACCTGACCCGGTGATGGCAGTGGAAGATCGATCGGCCGAGCTTCGTGCGCTCGAGCGGAACTGCTCCGACGCTGCGGCCCATGAGAGCCAAGCCAGGGAGGCCGTGCTTCTGGCGGAGCGTGATGTCGATCGCGTAGCCGCCCAGGTCGACCGCCTCCGCGACCGAATCGTGAGCGACCGTGGCTCCCTCTTCGAAACCGCCAGCCGCTTGCTGGATGAGCCGAAACGGACGTGGCGTCTTCCGGCCGCTGCCACGTCGGACGATGTGACCAAGCTCCAGCAATACGCCGCCGCGCTCATGACGACGCTCGAGACCATGGCCGGCAAGCTCTCGGCTGCATTGGACGAGCGTTCGAGCCTCGAACGTTCGCTGCTGGCGGAAGCCAATGAAGTGGTGGCCGGACTGGTGGAGCCAGAACCCGATCTCAGGGCCCTGGCGTCGTCCATCAACGACGAATGCCGTCGGGCTTCGGCCGCGGTCGCGGCAGAGACGCAACGTGCCTCCGATATTGCGGCCCGCGTGGAGCGCAAGCAGCAGCTCGACAAGGAAGTGAAGGAACTCGAGCGGCGGGCCAGCGTGTTCAAGGCGCTGGCACACGAGCTCCGCGCTGATCGCCTCATCGCTTTCTTGCAGGCCGAAGCGCTCCAGATCCTCGCGGCTGCGGGGTCCGAACGACTGGCCGGCCTCTCCGAGGGCCGCTATCGGCTCGCCTTCCGCGACGACGAGTTCTTCGTGGTCGATACGTGGAACGGCGACGACGAACGAAGCGTGCGGACGCTATCCGGCGGAGAGACCTTCCTCGCGTCACTCGCCCTGGCGCTGGCGCTGGCGGATCAGGTTCGATCCCTTTCGGTGACGGATCGCGCCAGATTGGACAGCCTTTTTCTGGACGAGGGGTTCGGGACGCTCGACCAGGAGACGCTTCGCACGGTGGTCGGCGCCATCGAGCAGCTTGCAGGCGACGGACGAATGATCGGCGTGATCACCCACGTCCCGGAGCTGGCCGAGCAGTTCCCTCGGGTGCGGGTGGAGAAATCGCAGCGGGGAAGCCGGCTGGAGGTCGTTCCCGCCTAGGGCGCGTAGACCTCTCGGCCTCGAGAGACGGTCAGAATCGGCCGGACGTCGCGGATCTCGGGTTCCTCAAAAGGATCTACGGCATACGCGGCGAAGTCGGCCTGGGCTCCCGGATACAGCTGTCCCTTCTTCTCTTCGAGATGAGCCAGCCGGGCGCTGCCGATGGTCAGGAGGCGAATGGCCTGCTCGCGGTTCATCCGCTGGATCGGGTCATGATGCGACTCGAGGCCGGCAATCGCGTACATCGGATCGAGCGGCGTGACCGGTGAGTCGGAGCCGCCCCCCACCTCGAGTCCTCGGCTGAGAAAAAGCGCGAATGGATTCATTCGCGCGGCCCGATCCCACCCCAACCGCCGTTCGTAGAGCTGTCCCGGGTTGCCCCATTCCAGGTCGAACGCCGGCTGCACCGATATGGCCAGTCCGAGGGCGGCGGCGCGCTCGATCTGATTGGAGCTCGGCATCTCGAAGTGCTCGATGCGGTGGCGTCTGGCACGAAAGTGACGACGCTGGCGCGAGTCGAGACTTCGATAGACCCGCTCCCACACCCGAATGGCCTGTTCGATGGCGGCATCCCCAATGGCATGGATGCCAACCTGCAGGCCGGCCAGATGCGCGTTGTGGAAGAACTCGGCGAGCTCGTCGTCCTCGCGGTACAGGACGCCCGTGCCCCCCTCATCGGCATAGGGCTCCGACACCGCGGCGGTATGGCCCCCGAGCGAGCCGTCGAGGAAGAAGTCGCCCCCGATGGTCTCGAGACCGGCATCCATCACGAACGGGATGTCCATCTCCGCGACGTACGGGACCACGTCGACGGGGAGCTGCCCGATGTGCTGCAGCAGGGCTTCGACATCGTGTCGCCCGGCCCAAGACGGAATGGCCATCTCCTGAACGCAGGTGATGCCGCGCGACGCTGCCAGGGACGCCGCTTCGAGCTGGAGCTCGCGAAGCTCGTGTGTCGTCAGCGACTCGTGGAACCATCGCTGGAGACGGCTGTTCGCCTCCTGCGTCACCAGGCCACTCGGTGTGCCGTCCGGCCCCCGTTCAACGCCCGGCTCGTCCAGCACCCCTGATTCCTTGAGCGCGGCCGAGTTGGCCATGGAGATGTGTCCGTCGGCGCGAACCAGAATGACCGGGACGTCGGCGACGTCATCGAGATTGGCGAGCGTCGGCAGGCCCGGCTTGGACCACTGGCTCTCGTCGAAGCCCTGGGCGAAGATCTTCGTGGGCTGATGGGTGACCTCCTCGGCGACCAGCCCGAGAAGGTCCTCACCCGAGCGAGCCCGTTCGATCGGAATCCCGACGGCGGAGAGACCGGTACCGCTGAGGTGAACGTGGGTGTCGATGAACCCCGGCATGATCGTGGCGTCGTCGAGGTCAACCATGCGGTCCGCGCGTGGCGGCGGCCCGGTCCCCACGCGTTCGACGTGACGCTCATCGACGAGCAGCCACTCGCCCATCGAAGGGTGGCTGAGCGTGTAGACCCGAGATGCTCGGTACAGGGTTTTCAATTACGTTCCTTGGCGAATGCACGATCGGGGACGCGCGTCATAACGACGAATCATTCCATACAGTCACTCGGTCGCACGCTAGCCGCTTGGAGTGCGTTGATCGCGGTGGCCACGAGCATGGCATCGTGTGGCGGTCAGGCGCGAACGTGTGGAGCCTTCGGCCCTGCGTCGCCGTCGCGGCTGGTCGCCATGCCGGACCTGGTC
>DASVPT010000132.1:0-5236 GCA_036389535.1 Actinomycetota bacterium | reverse complement strand
TCCGGCTTCTTGACCTCTCCGTTGGACCAGGCGCGAACCTGATCCGCGGTGGCAAGACCGATCCTGAGCTCGTCGAAGTAGTTCACATCGAGCACTAGCGGCTCTCCCCTTTCATCTCATCCTGTAGGACGCTGGGTCCGGCAGCCCTAGTCGAAGTCCGCACCAGCTGGTTCTCTCCTCGAGAGGTCGATTCCGAGCTCTTCCGCCGCTCGGAAGACGTCCTCGTCGGTCTCCCGCATCTCGATCTCCTTGCCTTCCGCCGAGAGCACCTCGACGTTCAGGCAGAGCGACTGCATCTCCTTGATCAAGACCTTGAATGACTCGGGGATCCCCGGTTCGGGGATGTTCTCGCCCTTCACGATGGCCTCGTACACCTTGACCCGGCCGAGCACGTCGTCCGACTTGATGGTCAGCAGCTCCTGGAGGGCGTACGCCGCGCCGTAGGCCTCGAGCGCCCACACCTCCATCTCACCGAACCGCTGGCCGCCGAACTGCGCCTTTCCGCCGAGCGGCTGCTGCGTGATCATCGAGTACGGGCCCGTGGATCGAGCGTGAATCTTGTCGTCCACAAGGTGCAGCAGCTTCATGATGTAGACGTAGCCGATGGTGACCGGGACGTCGTACGGCTCGCCGGTTCGACCGTCGAAGAGCCTGGCCTTCCCCAGCCTGTTCACGAGCTCGATCCCATCCACCTCGGAGCTGGCGTTCTCGAGCGACGTCACGATCTCGTTCTCCCTTGCCCCGTCGAACACCGGTGAAGCCACGAAGTCGGCGTGGCCATTCGCCGCGGTGTGCAGGGGTGCGAAGTGACCGTTGCCGTTGGCCGTCGCCGCAGCCTGGCCGCTCCGGCCGTTCTTGATCCCCGCCGTGGCGGCCCAACCCAGATGCGCCTCGAGAACCTGCCCCAAGTTCATTCGGGATGGCACGCCGAGCGGGTTGAGGACGATGTCCACCGGCGTCCCGTCGGGAAGGAACGGCATGTCCTCCTCGGAGAGCACCTTCGCGATGACGCCCTTGTTGCCGTGGCGTCCCGCGAGCTTGTCGCCGTCTGAGATCTTGCGCTTCTGGGCGACGTACACCCGGACCAGCTCGTTCACGCCCGGAGCCAGCTCGTCGCCGGCGTCGCGGGAGAACACCCGAACCCCGATGACCTTGCCCGACTCGCCGTGGCGCATCTTGAGCGAGGTGTCGCGGACCTCCCGCGCCTTCTCGCCGAAGATGGCGCGCAGAAGGCGCTCCTCCGGAGTGAGCTCGGTCTCCCCCTTCGGGGTGACCTTGCCGACCAGGTAGTCGCCGGGATTGACCTCGGCACCGATCCGGACGATCCCACGCTCGTCGAGGTCCTTCAGGATCTCTTCGGAGACGTTGGGGATGTCGCGGGTGATCTCCTCGGGGCCCAGCTTGGTGTCTCTGGCGTCGACCTCGTGCTCCTCGATGTGAATCGAGGTCAGCACGTCGTCCTTGACGAGCCGCTCGGAGATGACGATGGCGTCCTCGTAGTTGTGACCCTCCCACGGCATGAACGCCACGAGGAGGTTCTTGCCGAGGGCGAGCTCGCCCTGGTCGGTCGAGGGCCCGTCGGCGATGACTTGACCCTTCTTGACGTGGTCGCCAGCGCGGACGATGGGCTTCTGGTTGATGCAGGTGCCCTGGTTCGATCGCTGGAACTTCGCCAGCTTGTGAACCTTCACCTCGCCGGTGCGGCTCCGAATGGTGATGTTGTCGGCCGACACGTCCTCGACGATGCCGTTGACCTCGGAGAGACTGACGTCGCCCGCGTCGACCGCCGCGCGGAACTCGATCCCCGTGCCGATCAGCGGCGCCTCCGACTTGAGCAGCGGTACTGCCTGACGCTGCATGTTCGCTCCCATGAGCGCTCGGTTCGCGTCGTCGTGCTCGAGGAACGGGATGAGCGCGGCCGCCACGGAGACGATCTGCTTTGGCGAGACATCCATGTAGTCGACCTCGTCGGGCGGCACGTAGTCGACCTCTCCGCCCTTCCGGCGAACCAGGATGTGGTCCTCGGTGAACCGCCCGCGGGGGTCCACCGGCGTGTTCGCCTGGGCGATGATGTGCCGGTCCTCCTCGTCAGCCGTGAGGTAGTCGATGTGGTCGGTGACCCGGCCCTTCTCCACCTTTCGGTACGGGGTCTCGACGAAGCCGAACTCGTTGATTCGGCCGTACGTGGACAGCGTCCCGATGAGGCCGATGTTCGGACCCTCCGGCGTCTCGATGGGACACATCCGCCCGTAGTGAGAGGGGTGGACGTCCCGGACCTCGAACCCGGCCCGCTCCCGCGAGAGCCCGCCCGGTCCGAGCGCCGAAAGACGGCGCTTATGGGTCAGGCCCGCCAGCGGGTTGGTCTGGTCCATGAACTGGGACAGCTGCGAGGTCCCGAAGAACTCCTTGATGGCGGCGACGACCGGGCGAATGTTGATGAGCGTCTGGGGCGTGATGGCCTCCACGTCCTGCGTGGTCATCCGCTCGCGAACCACGCGCTCCATCCGGGTGAGACCGAGCCGGAGCTGGTTCTGGATGAGCTCCCCGACGGAGCGGACCCGCCGGTTCCCGAAGTGGTCGATGTCGTCGACCTCGTACCCCTCCTCGCCGGCGTGGAGCTTCACGAGGTACTGGACGGTCTTGATGATGTCCTCGTGGGTCAGGATCCCCTTCATCGAAGGAGCCAACTTGTCCTTCTCGCCACCGTAGGGCTGAGAGAAGACCCGCCACCGCGACTGCTCCCAGTCACGACGGTCGGGGTTGTCCATCGCCTTCATGGCGTCGAACTTGCTCTTCAGCTGGCGCCGAGCGACATCGCTCATCTCGCCGAGCTTCTTGGTGATCTTGTAGCGGCCCACGCGCGCCATGTCGTACCGCTTGGGGTTGAAAAACAGGTTCTCCAGCAGCGTCTGGGCCGACTCGGCCGTGGGCGGCTCGCCGGGGCGAAGCTTGCGGTAGATGTCCTCGAGAGCCTCTTCCTGGGTCTTGAAGTGGTCCTTGTCCAGGGTTGCCTGAATGGAGGGGGCGTTCTCGAAGAGCTCGAGGATCTCCTCCTCGGTCCACCCGAGCGCCTTCAACAGAACGGTGACGTTCTGGCGGCGCTTGCGGTCGATTCGGACCCCGACCGTGTCACGCTTGTCGACCTCGAACTCGAGCCAGGCACCTCGGGACGGAATCACCTTCGCCAGGTAGATGTCCTTGTCGGAAGTCTTGTCGAGCTCGCGGCTGAAATAGACGCCTGGGCTGCGGACCAGTTGAGAGACGACGACCCGCTCGGTCCCGTTGATCACGAAGGTGCCCTTGTCGGTCATCATGGGGAAATCGCCCATGAAGACCTCCTGCTCCTTGATCTCCCCGGTGTCCTTGTTGATGAACGCCGCCTCGACGAACAGGGGGGCGGCGTAGGTCATGTCCTTGTCCTTGCACTCCTCAACGGAGTGCTTGATCTCCTTGAAGTGGTGGTTGCCGAAGATCAGCTGATAGGTCTCGGTGAAATCCTGAATCGGCGAGACCTCCGCCAGGACGTCGGCGAAACCATCGCGAAGGAGCCAGTCGAACGATTCCCGTTGGATCCCCACCAGGTCCGGAAGCGGGAGAACCTCCGGAATCTTTGAAAAAGTGACGCGTTCACGGCCAGGAACGATCGTTTCAGGCAAAAAGAATCCCCCCTAGAGGTAGACACGACGAAATACGGCTCGCGGGAGACGGCACGTCAGTCAACGATATTACGGGTTTGGATGGCTGAAATCAAACCGTAGGCATGCAAAATCGGGGCACGCACACTGACCTATAACAGGCCGGTGCGGGCCTCTATTCCCCCGAATTGTACCGCAACGGTGCCTGTCCGCAAGGCCGGAATTGTCAACCTCCAGCCGTGGGGCTTTCACCCATTGGATTGTCCTTATCATTGGGCCCACGTAACTGCGCCAGCTCGGACAGACAGGAGAAGCTTTGAAGGTAGCTGTGATTGGGACAGGGCACGTCGGTCTTGTTACCTGCGCCACGCTCGCCGATGCCGGTCACGAGGTCACCGGGACGGACGCGGACGGCGAGAAGATCGTCCGGCTTATCCGCGGGGAGACCCCGTTTTTCGAGCCTGGCCTCCAAGATCTGGTCCGGCGGGGCCTGGAGGAGGGCGGCCTGTCCTTTTCCACCGATCCGGCCGAAGCGCTGGCCAGAGCCAAGGTCGCCTTCATCTGCGTGGGCACGCCGCCGAGAGCCGACGGCGAAGCCAACCTCCTGGCGGTGGAGAGATCGGCCACGGACGTGGCTCGACATGCCACCAACGACATCGTCGTTGCCGAGAAGTCCACGGTGCCCGTCGGCACCGCCGGATGGCTCCGGCTGACCCTCACCCGCGAACGGCCGGACCTTCGGTTCGAGATCGTCTCCAACCCCGAGTTCCTGCGGGAGGGGAAGGCGATCCAGGACGCCCTGGAGCCGGATCGAATTCTGGTCGGCGCGGAGTCGCCCGAAGGGTTCGCCGCGATGCGAGAGCTCTACCGGCCATGGACCGAGAGGGGCTGCGCCATGGTCGAAACCGACCTCGCCACCGCCGAACTGGCCAAACATGCCTGCAACGCCTTTCTCGCCATGAAGATCTCCTACATCAACGCGGTGGGACAGGTCGCGGAGCGTTCCGGAGCAGACATCGTCGCCATCGCCGACGTGATGGGAGCGGATCCCAGGATCGGGCGGGCGTTCTTGAACGCCGGGCTCGGATACGGCGGCTCGTGCTTCCCGAAAGACCTGGTCGCCTTCGAACGGCTCGCCGAAAAGCTCGGGGTGGAGGTCCCGCTTCTGCGGGAGATCGCTCGCATCAACGACGAAGCCGTCGCCGGGGCCGTGAGCAAGGTCCAGCAGGCACTGTGGAACCTCGAGGGCAAGCGCGTCGCTCTCTTCGGCCTGGCCTTCAAGCCGGATACCGATGACGTGCGCTTCTCCCCCGCTCTCGGGGTCGCGCGGGCTCTCATCGAGGCAGGGGCCGAGGTAGTCGGGTACGACCCGCAGGCTTCGGAGAACGCCAAGGCGGAGATCGCGGAGTTAGAGACCGCGGGGGACGCCTACGCGGCGGCCGCGGGCGCCCACTGCGTCGTGCTCTGCACCGATTGGCCCGAGTTCGGGAACCTCGACCTGGTCCGGCTCAAAGAGACCATGGCCTATGCGCTGGTGGTCGACGGAAGGAACCTCTTCGACCCCGAGGAGATGCGGCGCGCAGGGTTCGGCTATTACCCGA
>DASVPT010000131.1:0-6204 GCA_036389535.1 Actinomycetota bacterium | reverse complement strand
TCACCGTCATTCCTGCGCCGTACTCTCCGTCCGGATCGCCAAAGAAGACGAAGACCTTCTTGCCGACCTTGGCGACCGTCTCTTCCCAAGGGTGGTCCTCCCACGCACCCGGAAGGCTGAGGGCGAACGCCACCAGTCGTCTATGAACGTCCCGTCGATTCGTCATGGCCTTTGGAGTATCGTGCGCCCGACGAGAGGGGGATCGGATGAGCTTCAGCGTATTGGGCGACCTGAACTGGCTCGCTGTGATCGTCGCGACGCTCGTGTACTTCGCTGTGGGAGCGTTGTGGTTCTCGGAGGTAGCGTTCGCCAAGCCGTGGCGCCGATCGCTTGGAATCCAGGCGCCGCCGGGCCAACGTCCCAGCATGGGGATCCTGGTGGCTCCGCTTGTTCAGGCGTTCGTCTCGGTGATAGCCGTGGCGATGCTGGCCAAGGCGACGGGAACGGACACCATCGGTGAGGCGCTCGTGCTCTGGATCGTGTCGGGCGTCGCGATCGCCGGGGCTCTCATCGCGGTCACGGCAGTATTCGAGACGACCAAGCCGGATCGCACGGCATGGGCGCTCATCGCCGGCGGCTATCACCTGGTCGGACTGTTGATCGCGACGGTGATCGTTTCGGTCTGGGACTAGCGCCAGCAGCACCGGCCGCGACCAGCGCTTCTCGAAACCGGCGAACCGGGCCGGTCAGCGCGTAGCGTTCCGCGAGACGGTCCAGCTGGTCGTCGTCGCGCGCGCCACCAACCAGGTTCACCTCGAGGTCGGTTCGGATCGGAACCACGTCTTGCATGGCGGCGAGGTAGTTCGCCGCGTCTCGGATCTTCGTCTTCAGACCCGCCGCGCTTCGCAGCGGCCCGGCCTGCGCGTGGGGGGCCAGTGCGTCCTGCTGGAGCGCCTCCAGGGATGGATAGGTTCGAACCAACGCGCGGGCCATGACCTCACCGACACCGCGAATTCCCGGCAGCTCGTCTGACGGATCGCCGCGGAGAATCGCGAAGTCCGCGTAGCGGCTCGGCGGCACGCCGTACTTCGCCTCGACGCCTGCTTCGTCCAGCAGGTCGAGTTGCGACACGCCGCGCCGAGTGAACAGCACCTTCACATTCGGGTCGCGAACCAGCTGGATGAGGTCGCGATCACCGGTGACGATCTCGATCACGTCGCCGGGTTTCGCCTTGGCGCAGAGCGAACCGATGGCGTCCTCCGCCTCCCAACCCTTCGCCTCGGCCCGGACCATGCCGGCCGCCTCGATCAGGTCCTCCAGGACCTCGAACTGCTCGGGCAGGCCTTCGGGATCGACCGCCCGCGTCGCCTTGTAACCGGCGTAGGAAGCGACCCGTGGCGCCGGCCGCCAGTCGTTGTCGAAGCAGTGAAGGATGTCGCTCGGGCGACGATCCTTGGTGAGCTGGGCGCACATATCGAGATACCCATGCAACGCGTTGACCGGCTGGCCCTCCTTGTTGGTGATGGTGCGGGGCAGCGCGAAGTAGGCGCGGTACATGAGGCTCGATGTGTCCAGGAACAATCGCGGTCTCGAGCTCACGATGCTGCCCGCGGTTTCTCGAATCAGCGGTTCGCGGGCGCTTGCTGAACGGCCCAGCTGTTTCCATCCGGATCGTCGAAGAAGAAAAACGAATTCCAGTCGCCGCCGGGCCCCTCGGCCCACTGGCCGTTGCTGGTGTCCACATGCCGAATCGGGCTCACGTCAACTCCGCGCTCGGCAAGCTCCGCTCTCCCCGCCTCGACGTCGGCCACCACCAGCTGAAGCCCCTTCAACGATCCCGGCTCCGAGGGCGCCAGACCGGTTCCGATCACGATGGAACAGCCGGAGCCCGGAGGCGTCAGCTGCACGTTCCTGAAGTCTTCGCCGAATCGGTTGTCGACATCGACGTTGAACCCGAGCTGCTCGCTATAGAACGCTTTCGCCCTGTCGACGTCGGACACGGGAACCACGATCACTTCCAGCTTCCAATCCATGGCGCATCGCCCTTTCTTCGAGTCCTGCGGTAGGCGGGGAAGTCGTGAAGAGACTAGATGCGGCGCCGCGTCCGCCGCCGGGTCATTCCGGTCTGGCGCCCGCGAGACGAAAACACCATTCTGGGCGGCGCCACCGTCATGCCTTCCTGTTCGAACTCCTGGCCCAGGCTCAACCGCGCCGCCATCCGGCTCACGTCGCCCTGCTGCTGCGGGGTGACGAGCGTGACCCCCGTGCCGGTTCGTCCGGCTCTCGCCGTGCGGCCGACCCGGTGGACGTACCCGGTGTCGTCGGCCGGCGGGTCGTAGTTGATGACGTGGGCGATGTCCTGCACGTCCAGTCCTCGCGCCGCGACGTCGGTGGCAACGATCGCCTGGATCTCTCCGGCATGGAAGCGCTTCAGCGCACGCTCCCGCTGGGCCTGGGAGAGGTCGCCGTGCATCGCCGCGACCGAGATCCCCTGGGCCTTCAGCTTGGTGGCCAGGCGGTCGGCGCCGCGCTTGGTCCTGACGAAGATGAGCGCCAGTCCGGGCTCGGCCTCGAGTAGCCGCACAAGCGCGTCCACCTTGCCGTGCTCGCTGACCGGAATGAATCGGTGCTCGGCTTCGTCGACCGTCTGGAGGGCTGATTCGATCTCGTGGCGAACCGGATCGCGCGTGTATCTGGCCGCGAGGTGCCCGACCGCGCCTTCGAGCGTGGCCGAAAAGAACATGGTCTGCCGTTCCTTCGGAACGCGCCGGGCGAGCGCTGCGACCTGGGGCTCGAAGCCCATGTCCAGCATTCGGTCGGCCTCGTCCAGAATCAGGATGCGGACGTGGTCCAGTCGAACCAGTCGCCGCGTGGCCAGGTCCTCCAGCCGGCCCGGAGTGGCCACCAGGATGTCCGCCTTGTTCACCGCGCGAGCCTGCTCCCGGATTCCCACACCACCGTAGGCAGCGGCGACGTGCAGCTCGCGGATCGCGGCGATGTCGGCGAACTCTCCCACGACCTGCGCGGCGAGCTCGCGAGTCGGAACCAGGATCAGAGCGGCGGGACGCCGATCGCTGGGACGAAGCTGTTCGACGATGGGGATGGCGAAACCGAGGGTCTTGCCCGACCCCGTTCGCGACTTCGCCAGGATGTCCCGGCCCGCCAGCGCATCACGAAGGACGAGCGACTGGATCGGGAAGGGCGCGGTGATTCCGCGTGCTGCGAGCGTTTCGACCACCGGCGCGGAAACGCCGAGATCGATAAAGGACTGTGTGGACATGCAATTGCTCCTTCTGCGGCGATCAGTGGGCCGCGTCGGTCGGCGAGGCCTCTCTCCCTGTGCGCCGAACCGTCCGAAGGAGGAACTGCGGAAGTGAACCCTCACGGGGCAGCTTCAGCTACCCGTGCATCCAAGAATAGCAGGTGCCTATCCCTGACCCTGTGAATCTCCGTCGGCCGACTCGCGGACGTCGATGACGCAGAACAGGTTCCCCTCGGGGTCCTCCAAGACCACGAAGTCCTCGCCCGGCTCCGGGACACGGTCGAATCGCTTCGCGCCGAGACCGATCAGCCGCTCGATCTCCGCTTCCGGATCTTGCGCGTAGAGGTCGAAGTGCAGGCGGTTCTTTCCCACTCGAGGCTCGGGAACCTTCTGAAGCGAGACGTTGATGTTTCGTCCGTTGGGGTCTCGAAGAAGCGCCCAGTCATCGGGCTCCAGGTACTTCGGTTCGTAACCGAGGACGGCCTGCCAGAAGGTGACCATCGCGTCGAAGTCGTTGCAGTCGATGACCACGGATCCCACGCGCAACCGGACCCGTTCTTCCATCGGTCCTTCTACTGGACGCAGAACCAGTTGCCTTCGGGGTCGGCCATCTCGACCCAGTACTGCTCCTCGCGGTCCACGACCCGCGTTCTCGTTGCCCCGGCCTGCGTCAGCCGCTCGACCTCCACGTCGACCAGCTTCCTTCGTTCGTCCATGGGCGTGCCGCGCTCGGCGACGTTGACGTCGATGTGCACCGCACCGCTTGCCCGAGGTTCATCCCGTTCGAACAGGAATCTCGGGCCGGCGCCGTCCGGGTCGACGGCAGAATCGATGTCGCTCCCACCCGAGAGATCGATCCCGTGTGCAGCGGCGAACTCATCCCAAGTCGCGTACCCCTCCGGAGGAGGCTCGGCGCCGTAGTCGAGCGCGGTTCGCCAGAACTCGGCGAGACGCGTCGGATCCTTCACCGCGAAGACGACCTGAATGCGCTTGGCCATGGCATCCTCCCCTGCGCTTGGGTGGCTCGGCCGCTAGGCTAACCCGCGCCGGAGACATCGAAAGGAGATCGATATGACCGAGCAGATCAAGACCAACAACCCCATCTGGATCGACCTCTCGTCCGCCGCTCCCGGCGAGGCGAAGTCGTTTTACGGACGGCTCTTCGGGTGGGAGGTGGAGGAGCTCGGTCCGGAGGCGGGCGGCTACGCCTTCTTCAACCTGAACGGGCAGATGGTCGCCGGCGTGGGCCCGACGCAGTCGCCGGAGCAGCCGTCGGCATGGCTTCCGTACATCGCCACGGACGACGTCGAGGCAACGCTCGAGGCGGTGAAGGAGAACGGGGGCGATGTCACCTTCGGAGCGATGGACGTGATGGAGACCGGCCGGATGGGCATCCTTCGGGACCCGGGCGGCGCGGTCCTCGGCCTGTGGCAGCCCAAGACCATGAGCGGGTTCCGGGTGCAGGATCAGCCGGGAGCGTTCACGTGGATGGAGCTCACCTCGCGCGATCCAGAGTCGGCGAAGCGCTTCTACACGTCGCTGTTTGGTTGGGGAGCCAAGACCAGCGAAGGAGACATGCCGTATACCGAGTGGCAGGTCGACGGCCGAAGCATCGGCGGCATGACGCAGCCTGGCCCGCAGGTCCCCGAGGGCGCTCCCGACCACTGGGTGGTCTACTTCGCCAGCGACGACGTCGACGCGACGGCTTCGAAGGCAAGCGAGATCGGAGGACAGGTGCTGGTCGGGCCGATGGACTACCCGGGCGGCCGGTTCGCGATCATCCAGGACCCCCAGGGCGGCGTGCCGTTCGGAGTGGTCAAGTCGCAGACGGGCAGCTGAGCTAGCGCCGCGCGGTAGAGACCGTGCCGGCTCGAAAGGAGATCCTCGAGGTCGACGGCCGCGAGGTGACCATCAGCAACCCGGACAAGGTCTTCTTTCCGGACGCCGGGTACACCAAGCTCGATCTCGTTCGGTACTACATCGCCGTTGCCTCGGGAGCCCTCCGAGGCGTCCGCGGCCGGCCGATGGCGCTCAAGCGATATCCGAACGGAGCCGACGAGCAGTTCTTCTTTCAAAAGCGCGCGCCGGAGTCGCGGCCGGATTGGATCGAGACCGTCGAGCTGGCGTTTCCGTCGGGGCGGACGGCGAACGAGATCGTGGTTCGAGAAGCGGCGCAGCTGGCATGGATCGTCAACCTCGGCTGCATTGATCTGAACCCGCACCCCGTTCGGGCAGAGGATCTGGACCATCCGGATGAGCTGCGCGTGGACCTGGATCCCGTGCCGGGGGTGGAGTGGCAGCAGATCCTCGACGTGGCGATGGTGACGAAGGAAACGCTGGAAGACTTCGGCTTGACCGGCTGGCCGAAGACGTCGGGGTCGCGCGGATTCCACGTCTACGCACGCATCGAACGACGGTGGACGTTCGGGGAGGTTCGCCGCGCTGCCGTCGCGCTGGCGCGAGAGGTAGAGCGGCGGGCCCCCGACCTGGCTACGGCGGCGTGGTGGAAGGAGGAGCGCCACGGCGTGTTTCTGGATTACAACCAGAACGCGAAGGACCGGACGGTCGCGTCCGCGTATTCGGTGCGGCCGACCAAGGACGCGCGCGTCTCGACGCCGCTGACCTGGGACGAGGTGCCGGACTGCGACCCGGCGGCGTTCACGCTGAAGACCGTGCCCGAGCGGTTCGCGTCGCTGGGGGATCCATCGGAGGGGATCGACGAGGCGGTTGGTTCGCTGGAGGCGCTGCTGGAACTGTCGGCGCAGCACGAGGAGGCGGGGTTCGGCGACGCGCCCTGGCCCCCGGAGTACGCGAAGCAGCCGGGCGAGCCCCGAAGGGTCCAGCCGTCGAAGCGGCGGGCCGGGGGCCCGGAAGACGACAAGGAGCGGCGAGGGATCGTTCCTCCACCCGCGCCGGGAAAGAAGGTCGGTCCGACCGGGCGGCGGCGAACCAAGATGCCGCTCGTCGAGATCGCCCGCGCGGCAACCGAAGCGGAAGCGCGT
>DASVPT010000130.1:0-3916 GCA_036389535.1 Actinomycetota bacterium | reverse complement strand
ACGTCGTTCCCGGCCAACCTGGTGTGCGGATTCCGACCCGACGGCTGGGAGGAGGTGGTGGCCGCCGCGCCCCTGGGCCACCGCAACGCCAGGGCCAGGATCAGAAACATCACCAGGACGGCGAGCAGGGTCGAAAAGGGGATGGGAGGAGAAGGGGAAGGCCGTCGCGCGGAGCGCTCGCTTGCGGCCCTGATCATGCTCGGGCTGATCGTACGGCGGCCGCGACCGCCGGCCGGTATCTCCCTAGAGAGCGGGGCTCCCGAGTGGGGCGTCGGCGAGGAATGACGAGAGCTCCCGGAGCGTCTCGTTCGTCGCCTCGAACTGCGGGACGTGTCCCACGTTGGGCAGGATGACCAACCGGCTGGATGGAAGGTGCTCCGCCAGTCGAACGCCGAGACGCGGCGGCACGATCCGATCGTTCGATCCGATGAGGATCAGCGTTGGATGCTTGATTCGGCGAAGTGATCCGAAGAACGGCTCCGGCGGCTCGGTCAAGATGTGTCGCAGCGAGGAGAAGAACGCCATTCGGGCGACCGGGTCGCGATAGACCCGGATGAACTCGTTCGCCGCCGCGTTGTAGGCCTCGGGGCTGAGCCGCCCCGGAACGGCGAAGAGCCTCCGAAGAACGGTCTCCATCCACTTCTCGCGCAGCGGAAACGGAATCGCCCCGAACTCGGTGGGAAACACGCGGGTGAAGCCCATGAGGTAGCGCCATCGAATTCCGGGAACGGACGCTGAGAGGAGCGTCATGGACGCCACCCGCGCAGGAGACCGCAGGGCCAGCTCGAGCGCGACTCGCCCACCCATCGAGTTCCCCAACACGACCGCCTGCTCGATCCCGAGCTCGTCGAGCAGATGGCGGACGACGCGCGCGTAGAACCTTGGCGAGTAATCGACGCGAACCTTTTCGGACTCGCCATGGCCGGGAAGGTCCGGGACCACGACCCGGAACCGCTCGGACAGCGGACCGACCAGCGGCAGCCAGGTGACCTTCGAACCCCCCAGCCCGTGCAGAAGCACCACAGGAGGGCCCTGTCCGGCAACGTACGTGGAGAGCGTGACACCGTCCGCCTCGACTTCGATCTGATCGAAATCCGCGCGGCTCCTTTCTCGAGCGAACGGCTGAAAGAGGGTCTGGAGCCGAACCGCCAGGTCCAGATTTCCGGTGACCGTCACTTTCCGGTCGGTGAAAGCTTCGCTTCCGTGAACCACGCCGTTGTCGATGGCGAGCCACGTCGACGGGTCCATCCGGATGATGGATGTCGGATCGGGGCTGAGGCCTTCGCGGACGTAGCACGCGTGGTCGGCGATCCCGACGGAGAATGCCTGAGCGCCGATGTGGAGCTCCCACTCGGCTACCAGCCCGTTGGCGGATTCCTTTCGGAATCGGTCTGGTAAGGATCGAACCCGGTCCCGAACCACCTCGGTGGTGGCAACGGGCGCCGGGCGCTTACTTGCCACGAACCAATGGTACTAAGGTGAGCCGAAATGAAGCAGCGGAATCTGGTCCTGATCCTGGCCCGAGATCTCGCCGACAAGCTCGCCTCAGCCGTGTTCGTCACCGACGACGAAGGTGAGCTCATCTACTTCAACGAAGCCGCCGGCGAGATCCTCGGAAGAGACTTTTCCGAGGTGGGCACCATGCCGATGGAGCAGTGGGCGAAGGCCTTCAGGCCGAGCGACCCGGGAGGCCGCGAGTTTTCCCTCGAAGAGCTGCCGATCTGGGTCGCGCTGAAGGAGCACAGACCTTCGCACGGCGAGATGCGAATCGAGGGCATGGATGGAGCGATGCGAGACATTGCGGTGACGGCCCTGCCGCTGTTCGCGCGAAGCAGGGAATTCGTCGGCGCGTGCGCCGTCTTCTGGGAGCATCCCACCGGCCGACCGGGAGGGCAGGGGGCCTAGCGTGCGGGCAAAGATCTGGGGATGCCGGGGTTCGCTCGCCTCGCCGGGCCCGGAAACCGTTCGGTACGGCGGAAACACGTCGTGCCTCGAGGTGCGGCTCAGTGACGACCATCTGGTGGTCATCGACGCCGGAACGGGAGCGCGGGCGCTCGGAGTCCACCTCGCGAACCACAGCCCCGGCCGAATCGATGTGCTTCTCAGTCACCTGCACCTGGACCACATCGAAGGCCTCGGCTTTTTCGGCCCGTTGTGGAATCCGGAATCCGAGATCCACATCTGGGGCCCGCCGTCCCCCCTTCATTCGTTGCGCGAGCGCCTGGCCGCCTACTTTTCCCCTCCGCTGTTTCCCGTCCACATCGACGACATCCCCTCGAAGCTCACGTTCCACGACGTGCCGCAGGAGGAGTGGGAGATCGGTCCGGCCAAGCTTCGCGCCGAGCCGGTGAATCATCCCGGACCGACCGTCGGTTACCGCCTCGAGGAAAACGGGAAGTCGCTCACCTACATCTCCGACCACGAGCCGGCGCTCGGGATCGACCTGCAGACCGTGTCGCCCGAATGGATCTCCGGACATTCCCTGGCCTACGGCGCGGACGTCATGCTGCACGACGCGCAGTACACCGAGGACGAATATCCGGCCCGAGTGGGATGGGGACATTCCAGCATCGCCCACACCGTTCAGTTCGGGCTCATCGCCAAGGTTCGGCGGCTGCTCATGTTCCACCATGACCCGCTGCACACCGATGCGCAGCTCGAGGCCATGCTGGTCCGTGCGAAGGAGCTTTGGGGCGGCGAGAACAACGGGCTCGGGCTCTCATTCGAAGGTATGGAGTTCGAGGTCGGCTGATTCGCCGTGGGAACCAACGAGGGGCGGCCGGCCCCCTCGTTGTCCCGGCTTGATACTTCTCGCTTAGGCGGCTCGGCCCGGCGTGTCCTCTGGCTGACGTTGTGCCCCTGTCGTCTGCCGGAGAGCCCGCAGGCGCCACGTGTTCAGCACGATCGCCGAAGCGAGACCGACAGCCACCGCGAGCAGGCCGTAGGCGACGCCGGCCAACTGCCATCCGATGAGGTGGTCGATGGAAAACCGACCGGGTCCGGCGAACGCCACCGCCGCGGCAACCGCCGCCAGCGTCAGTGGAAATTCATAGCCTCCCTGCGAGTTCCAGAGACCCTTCGGGAGGTGAACCGAAAGCGTCGCGCTGGCCATCATGCCGATGATCGCCGCCGCGCCAAAGGGCGTCAGAAACCCGCTGGCCAGGAGGAACCCTCCGACGGTCTCCGAAGCGCCGCCCACGACGGCCATCACGGATCCTGGCCGGTAACCGAGCTGATCGAGAAATCCACCGGTGCCCTGGCGGCCATGGCCGCCGAACCACCCGAAAAGCTTCTGGGTGCCGTGGCCAATAAACAGCAGTCCGACGATGACTCGAAGAATCAAGAGGGCGATGGCTACGGGCATTACATCTCCTTCTTCTGATTGACGACGGGCTGACGTTCGTGTCTAACGAACGATAAATATCAATGGAGTTATTCCCCCTCGTTCACCAATCACGTCCCTACGATGGCCCGATGGGCGAGATCCAGACACGGCTCCGAGAGCTTTCCGACGACCGGCGTTCGGGAGCGGCGGAGATCGCCCGCAACGCCGTCGGCCTCCTTGCGGCTCTCCCCACCGATCGAATGGTGGAGGGTGCGACCCTGCTTCTCCGAGGGCATCCATCGATGGCGCCGCTGTGGCGTCTGGCCTCGGCGCTGTGTGCCGCGGAGTCGCCCGGCGAGGGGGGCCGCCTGTTCGCCGACCTCTTGGACGCCGATCACGCTGCGGTCGCGGCCCTTCATCGTGTGGTGCACGGACGACGCGTCCTGACGATCTCGTATTCGTCGTCGGTCGCCGAGCTGGTGCGGGTGGCGTGTCCGGTGGGGGTCCTCTGCATGCGGTCGGAGCCCGGAGGCGAAGGGATCCACATGGCCCGCGCCGTTCGTGGGTGGACCGAGTCTTCCCTCGTGGACG
>DASVPT010000129.1:0-16253 GCA_036389535.1 Actinomycetota bacterium | reverse complement strand
GCGGACGCACGCCTTGCCCGCCGAGGCGACACTCACCGAGTCCAATTTCGAATCCGCCCTTTCGGGCCTGAGGGACGAGGCTCGCCGAGCCGGGCTGTGGACGCCGCATCTGCCGCCCGACTGGGGCGGCCTTGGGCTCGGCGCGCTGGGCATGGCGGTCGTATCGCAAGAGCTCGGCGTGTCAGCCGTGGCGCCATTGGCGCTGAACTGCATGGCCCCAGACGAGGGAAACATGCACCTTCTCCTCCACGCCGGGACCGGCGAACAGAAGGACCGATACCTGAAGCCGCTCGCCGACGGCTCCATTCGGTCGTGTTTCGCCATGACGGAACGCGACGTGGCGTCGTCGGACCCGACACAGATCGCCACCACGGCGGAGCCTGACGGCGAGGGTTGGGTGTTGAACGGCGAGAAATGGTTCATCACCGGAGCGAACGGCGCCGCGTTCGCCATCGTCCTCGCTCGAACCGAGGACGACCCCGACGCTGATGTTCGAAACCGCCATTCGCTCTTCCTCGTGGACGCCGACAATCCCGGCTGGCAGGTCGTCCGGGAGATCCCTGTGATGGGAACGGAGGGGCCGGGCGGGCACTGTGAGGTTCGGCTGACCGATTGCCGTGTGGACGCCGACGCAATCCTCGGGCGCCGCGGCGAAGGCCTGAAGCTGTCTCAAGCACGGCTCGGACCCGCGCGCCTGGCACACGCCATGCGCTGGATCGGCGTCGCCCAGCGCGCCCTGGACATCGCGACCGAACGATCCCTGTCCCGTCAGGCCTTCGGCAAGGAGCTCATTCGCCACGAGGCCGTGGCGTGGATGCTGGCAGACTCGGCCATCGACCTCTACGCCGGCCGGCTGATGGTGCTGCACGCCGCGTGGAAGATCGATTCGGCGCAGGACTTCCGCCAGGAGGTATCCATCGTGAAGGTCCACGTGGCCGAGGCTCTGGGGCGAGTGGTCGACCGGGCCATCCAGATCTGCGGATCGCTCGGATACTCCGGCGATCTCCCGCTGGAGCGGTTCTACCGGGACGCTCGCGCAGCCCGGCTGTACGACGGGCCGTCGGAGGTCCACCGAATGGTGATCGCGCGAAACCTCGCCAAGGCCATGGCCGCGGAGGGAACGACCAGCCGCGCCGCCGGCGGACCGGCGTGAGGAGCGCACCGGAGCTCGAGCCGCTGGTCGACGTGGCAGCGCTGACGTCCTATCTGCGGACCCGGCTTCCCAACGTCGACGGCGAAACCGTCGAAGTGGAGCGCCACATGGCCGGCCACTCCAACGAGACATTTTTCGTTCGCCTCGGAGACAGCGAACTGGTGCTGCGCCGCCCCCCGCGCGGCGCGTTTCTGCCGACGGCCCACGACGTCGGCCGCGAGTATCGCGTTCTGTCGGCTCTGGACGGGACGAGCGTCCGCGCACCGCGCCCTGTTTTGTTTTGCGACGATGCGACCGTCATCGGCGCGCCGTTCTATCTCATGGAGCGCGTGGAGGGCGTCGTGATTCGGGATCGACTGCCCGAGCCGTTCGCATCCGAGGAGTCCACGCGCCGAGGACTGGGCGATGAGCTGGTCGACGCGCTGGTCGAGCTGCACGCGGTCGACTGGCGGAAGGCAGGCCTCGAGGGCTTCGGGAAACCATCTGGCTATCTCCAGCGACAGATCCGGCGTTGGTCCGGGCAGCTCGAGCTGACGGAGCCGATGACCCGCGTCGTCACCGAGCTGCACCAGGTCACGGACTGGCTGCGATCGCACGTCGAAACGCTCGAAGAGACGCCACCGACCGTCGTGCACGGCGACTACAAGATGGATAACGTGATGTACGCGGCGGGAGAGCCAGCCCGTCTCGCGGCCATCCTCGACTGGGAGATGTCGACGATCGGCGATCCGCGCGCGGATCTCGGTTGGATGGTGTCGTTCTGGCGCGAAGCCGGCGACGCGGTGGCCATCGATCTCGAGGGCGACGCTCCCACTCGTCTTCTCGGGTTCCAATCGAGGGACGAGCTCATCGCTCGATACGAGGTGCGCTCGGGACGCCCGGTGGGCGACCTGACGTTTTTCACGGTGCTGGCGGTGTGGAAGCTGGCCATTCTCCTCGAGGGAAGCTACGCGAGGCACCTGGCCGGCCTCACCGACGATCCGTTCTTCGCCCAGCTCGGCGACGGCGTCCCGTCGCTGGGGCAACGCGCGTTGGAGCTCACCACGTCGTGAGCCAGTTCAAGGCCCTGGTCGTCGACTTCGGCGGCGTCCTCACCACGTCGATCACCACCAGCCTGGCCCAGTTCTGCGCGAAGACGGGGGTGAGCCCGGAGCGGCTCAAAGACTTGCTGCGAGACGCGTACTCCGAGGAAGGCCAACCTTCCGAACGGGCCACGCTCGGCAACATGGTCGTCGCGCTCGAGACCGGACGAATGCCGACCGATGAATTCGAACCGTTGCTGGCAGAGGCTCTCTCCGACGGTCTGGAGACGCCGCTCGAAGCCAAGGGCCTGATCGGGCGGATGTACGGATCGGTCGGACCCGACGAGCAAATGCTTGGGGCGGTGCGGGCCGCGCGCGCCCACGGATTCAAGACCGCCGTGCTCTCGAACACCTGGGGCCGAAGCGTGTTCTTTCCCGATCAGTTCGCTGCGTTCGACGCGGTCGTGCTCTCGGAGCACGAGGGCCTCCGAAAGCCCGATCCGGAGATCTATCTGGTCACGGCTCAGCGACTCGGCGAGCCGCCCGAGGCCTGCGTCTTCGTCGACGACATGCCGCGCAACGTCGACGGCGCCCGCGCCGTGGGGATGGCGGGCGTGCTCCACAAGGATGCGGCGATCACCGTTCCGAAGCTCGAAGAGCTGTTTGGCGTCCCGCTCTCGGATGGAGCCCTCACATGAAGCGCATCCTCGTGGTCGCCGCCGCGGCGATGGTGGCGGGGTGCGGCCATTCGTCGAACGGCCCCAGCGCCATCACCAACTATCACGACCCGGAACGTGCGTTCAACGCCATCGACGACCCCGGACTGGCTTGCGCCAACACTCCCGAGGTCATCACGGCCTCGCGCGGAGTGAAGGCGCACGTGGGAGTGTGTGGACCGATCGGCTCGGTGCCGAAGAGCGTGCTGATCGTGGCCGTCTATAGGAACGGCGGCGAGGCCCGGCGCGAGTTCCGCGCCCATTGCGGATCGGGAAGCTGGAACCTGTACCGCGACGGTCAAAACTGGCGGGGTAGCCTCGATGCCGAGGGCTTCGCGTTTCCTTCGGACATCGCGATCAACATGGCGAAGGCGCTCGGAACCGACGCCTTCCGCGGCTGTTCGGCCCCGTAAGAATGTCCCTACGACGGAAGGTCGGTCAGACCCTGGCGCGGCGCCGAAACCAGCGCCGCCATGTTGCCCTCGGGGTGTCGGTTCTCCGACATGAGCTGATGCGCCGTGCCGATCTCGGCGAACTCAAAGGTTCGCGACAGACATGGATCGACCTTCCCGTCGATGACCATCTGGTTGAAGGCCGCTGACTGCTCGTCGTTGGCGAAGTGAGACCCCTGGAACCGCTTCTGCCGCATCCATAGGTACCGAAGGTCGGCCACGGCGTTGTAGCCGGTGGTGCCGGCGCAGATCACGACCATCCCTCCGGTGTCGCACACGAAGATCGACGTCGGCACGGTGTCCTCGCCGGGATGTTCGAAGACGATGCGGGGGCTCTTCTTCTCCCCCACCGCGTCCCAGATCGCCTTGCCGAACGCCTTGGCGCCCTCCGCCCATTCAGCGAAGGCCTTGCCGTCTTTCCAGTGGGGCGGCATCCCCCAGTGCGAAAACTCCTTGCGGTTGATGGCACCGGCCGCCCCGAGCTTCATGCAGTAATCCGCCTTGTCGTCGGAGGACACCACGGCAACCGCCTTTCCGCCGAACTCCTTCACGATCTGGATGGCCATGGTTCCGAGTCCGCCGGCGCCGCCCCAGACCAGTACGACGTCGCCGTCTTCCACCACGTGCGGCGGCCAACCCATGAGCATTCGGTAGGCGGTCGCCCCGACCAGCGTGGGAGCCGCCGCCTGCTCCCAGGTGAGGTGCGGCGCCTTGGGCAGGCACTGGTGAGCCTGCACCTTGGTGAACTGAGCGAAGGAGCCCCAGTTCGATTCGTATCCCCAGATTCGATAGGAGGGAGCAAATCCCGGGTCGCCGCCTGCCGTGATGAACGGATCGTCGGCGTTCCACTGACCGCAGTGAATGATCACGTGGTCGCCGACCTTCGGCGTGGTGACGCCCTCGCCGACCGCGTACACGACCCCTGAAGCGTCGCTTCCACCGATGTGGAAGTCGGTCGGTTCGCCGAACCGGCCGTGGACCTTGGTGATGTCGATGGGGATTCCCTTGGCGGCCCACACGTTGTTGTAGTTGATGCCAGCGGCCATCACGAGGACCAGGACGTCGCCCGGTCCGGGCTGCGGGGTCTCGAGGTCCTCGACCTGAAACGCCTTCTCCGGCTCACCGAATCGTTCTGGCCGAATGAGGTTCGCGTACATTCGCGCCGGAACCTCCCCGATCGGCGGAAGCTCGCCTACCTCGTAAAGATCCTTCATCGAGTGACCCCCTTGAACGACATTCCTTCACTTCGTCGAGAAGCCGAAGGCTAACGTTTTTCCCTGTCCTTATGCTCTTGGCGGTCGAGGTTCCGAACCTTCGGCGGCGTCTGGCGGGCCCCGCATCGCCCGAGGGTGAAAAATTCGGATGACTAGAAAGAAAGTAGTCATTTCGGCTTGATTTTCCTCACGCTCCTCAGCTAGCTTCCTCAACCGCAGGTTGATCTCTGCGTTCATGTTTGGCGTCGGGCCGCCCGCATCGGACGACGAACCAAGCCGGAGATCGCGGGTAAATAGCGGGCTAGCGAGGGGGAAAACCGAGTTGTTCGTCCGACGCCTCAGAGCCTTGTTCGTGCTCATCTTCTGTACCGCTTCTGTTCTCACGATCGCGCGCCCGGCGTTCGCCGACGCTCCATCCAACGACAACTTCGCAGCCGCCGACGTCCTGTCGAGCGCAAAGGGCGCGATATTCGCGTCCAACTTCGACGCGACAGAAGAGCCTGGGGAGCCTAACAACGCAGGAGAATCGGCACCGATCCAATCCGTCTGGTACGAGTGGACAGCCCCGAGCACCGGCCCCTTCTTCTTTCAGACATGCGAGAAGACCCAGGACAACTCGCTGGACAGCACCATCGGCGTCTACACCGGATCGGCAGTCGACTCTCTTGCCAAAGTGGCGGATAACGACGATGCGTGCGGTTACGACGGCCGGCGCAGCCATGTGACGTTCACTGCTACAGGTGGAACCACGTACCACATCTCTGTGGATGGCTGGTCGGATACGGTGGGCGACTTCATCCTTTCCTGGGGTCGATCGAACGACAACTTCGCCAATGCCGAGTCGATCTCGGGCAGCAGCGGTTCCGTCGGTGGAACGAATCATGGCTTTACAGGAGAGACGGGGGAACCGGACAACGCCGCAGTTTCGTCTCCCATTGAGTCGGCGTGGTATGCATGGACGGCGCCGACGACCGGGAGGGTGGCCTTTGACACCTGCGCGACGACCGACCGTCTCGCGGACACCACACTCGGCGCGTACACAGGATCTTCCGTTAGTGGGCTGACAAGCCTCGCCGAGAACAACGACTCGTGCGGC
Organism: Actinomycetota bacterium; assembly: GCA_036389535.1. Lineage (GTDB taxonomy): Bacteria > Actinomycetota > UBA4738 > UBA4738 > UBA4738 > JALYGK01. Next base: position 10,600 of record DASVPT010000129.1, on the reverse strand, counting down.
AGCTTCGATTCGATGAGCCAAATTTCGTTCCGGGTCGAAGCCGGAGCGACGTATTACATCTCGGTTGATGGATACGACGGCATCACGGGGCTGTTCACCTTGTCGTGGGAATACAACAACGACTACTTCGACAGCGCCCAGCTGATTTCGGGATTGAGCGGTTCAGTAAGCAGCGATAACGTCAACTTCGGCGGTGAACCCGGAGAGCCGAGCAACGCGGGCGTTTCGGAGCCAATCCAGTCCGCGTGGTTCAAGTGGATCGCACCTGCGACGGTAGAAATCTCGTTCGACACGTGCGCTGACGATACCGAGGACACAACCCTCGGCGTCTATACCGGTTCGGAGGTGAGCGACCTTTCGTCGATCGACCAGAACAATGATGTTTCCTGTGGCCGCGAAATCCGACAGAGCCGAGTCACATTCTCTGCCATCGAAGGGACCACCTATTACATCTCGGTGGATACCTGGAGCCACTTCACGGGAACGTTCACATTGGCGTGGGGACCTCCGCCTCCCTACTCCGATCTCTCTGTGCAGATCAATGACTCCCCTGATCCAGTTTCGTTGGGACACAGGGTCACGTACACGATCCGAGTCTCGAATGAGGGCCCGGATACGGCGCCGGAGGTGACAATCCACGACTTGATGGATTCGACCACAACATTCGTTTCCTACAGCGCATCCCAGGGCACGTGCGACACACCTGCGGTTGGGGAAAGCGGATCCCTCGAGTGCGCCATCGGAAACGTCGCCAAGGGTGCGGACGAGACGGTGACCCTAAAAGTCAAGACCTCGGAAATCGCAGTCATCGAGAACGATGCAAGAGTCGAGTCGACAGCCGCTGACGTGACGCCGGACGATCAATTCGACACGGAGGAAACCAACGTGCGCCCGGTCAACCTTCTCCGCAACGGAGGCTTCGAAGTCGATGCGGACAACGATGGGAGACCGGATGGTTGGACGAGCAATCCGAACTTCACCCGTCGAAGCGCACAAGTGTTCTCAGGTAAGTCCTCGGGCAGACATCGGGCGACGACTAACTCCAGCTATGTCGTGCAGCAAACCGTCTCGAAGATCGTCGCAGAGGCCCAATACGCGTTTTCAGGGCGTGTCAACATCCCAGCGACTACGGACGCGTTCATCTTCACCTTGCAGGTGCGTTGGCGAAACAGCGCGAACAAGGTACTTGGCCGAGAGAGCTTTTCGGGCTACACGGCTTCAACAGGTGATTGGGACTCCTCGAACGGGGAATTCGTGGCCCCACCCGGAGCCGTCAAGGCAGATATTCGGATGATCGTAAATGGCCTGAAAGCCACGATCTACGTCGATCAGTTCGAGTTTTATAGAACGTAAAGGTGGCCGCAGGAAAGACGGCCTGAAGCTCCGGACCGATAGACTCCCTGCTCAGCGTCTGAGGCAGGAGTTGGTTCATGGCGGATACGAAAGAAGAGGGTGCGGAGTCGCCAGCTGAGCAGCCGCTCGGCGACACGGCCGTCGCGGATGATTCGCTGGCCGAAGAAGCGCGAGCCGGGATTACCACCGAAGAGCGCATTCGGCAGCTTCACGAGCTGCAAGAGCAGGCGCTGCTCGGGGGCGGTCCCGAGGCCATCGAGAAGCAGCACGGCCGCGGAAAGCTCACCGCCCGGGAGCGCATCGAGCTCCTCCTCGACCCCGGGTCGTTCGTCGAGACCGACCGGCTGGCCCGCCACCGAACCACGACCTTCGGTCTGGACAAGACCCGCCCCTACACCGACGGGGTCGTTACCGGCTGGGGAACCATCGACGGCCGCAAGGTCTTCGTGTTCAGCCAGGACTTCACGATCTTCGGCGGCGCGCTCGGCGAGGTCTTCGGCGAAAAGATCTGCAAGATCATGGATCTGGCCATCTCGGTCGGCGCTCCGGTCATCGGCATCAACGACTCCGGTGGCGCCAGGATCCAGGAGGGCGCGGCGTCGCTCGCCGCGTACGGCTACATCTTCGACCGCAACGTCCGCGCGTCCGGCGTCATCCCTCAGATCTCCGTGATCATGGGGCCCTGCGCCGGCGGCGCGGTCTACTCCCCCGCCATCACCGACTTCATCTTCATGGTGAAGGGAACGTCACACATGTTCATCACCGGCCCCGACGTGATCAAGGCAGTCACCGGCGAAGAGGTCACGTTCGAAGAGCTGGGCGGGGCGAATACGCACGCCAGTCGTTCGGGTGTCGCCGGGATCATCGCCGAGGACGAGGCCGACTGCCTGCAACAGGTGCGATACATCCTCTCGTTCATGCCCTCGAATAACCTCGAGGATCCGCCGTCGTTCGCACCACGCGACGACCCGGACCGCCGCGACGAAACGCTCAACACGTTCATCCCCGACTCGCCGCGGGCGCCCTACGACATGAAGGAGATCATTCGAAAGGTCGTCGACGAAGGCGAGTTCTTCGAGGTCTATCCCCTGTGGGCGCAGAACATCATGATCGGGTTCGCCCGCCTCGACGGACGCGCGGTTGGGATCGTGGCGAACCAGCCGAAGGTTCTCGCCGGAACGCTCGACTACGACTCGAGCGAAAAGGCTGCTCGGTTCATCCGATTCTGCGACGCGTTCAACATTCCGCTCGTGACCTTTGTCGACGTTCCCGGCTTCCTTCCCGGGACCGCCCAGGAGTACGGCGGGATCATCCGTCGAGGCGCCAAGCTCCTCTACGCGTTCACCGAAGCGACGGTTCCTCGGGTCACCGTCATCACGCGCAAGGCTTACGGCGGAGCGTACGTCGTCATGAACTCGAAGCACCTTCGCTCCGACGTCGAGTTCGCCTGGCCGACGGCAGAGATCGCCGTGATGGGGCCGGAGGGCGCGGTCAACATCATCTTCCGCAAGGACATCCAAAAGGCCGAGAATCCCGACGCCAGACGCAAGGAGCTCATCGCACAGTACGAGGAGCAGTTCGTGAACCCGTACATCGCTGCGGAGCGAGGGTTCGTCGACGACGTCATCGAGCCCGCCGACACCCGGCCACGACTGATCCAGGCGCTCAGGATGCTTCGGACCAAACGCGAGCAGGTGCCGCCGAGGAAGCACGGCAACATCCCGCTCTGATCCCGATGCGCTACGAACTCCCTCCCGGGCTCACGGCAGAAGAAGAGCGCGCCATTCTGGCCGCGCTCGACGAGTACTTCGCCTACTCGGGGTCCCGTCCAAGTCCGTGGACGCTCGCCGGACGAACGGATGCCCTGCGGCTGGGTGCGCTTCAGACGCGGAACCAATCGAGGGAGCCGTGGCTCGAGACGGGTCGCACCTCGTTCACGCACCGCGGAACTGAGTCGCGCGTCGGCCGCGGCGACACGAAATAGTTGACGTCGGTCGCCTTTCTGATCGACCAGGTCTTCGGTCCGGCGCCCGGCGGCCAGGGAACCTACATCCGCGAACTCGCTCCCGCGCTCTCCCGCGTGGATCCGTCGTTGGCCATCACCCTGTTCCACTCGCGGTTCGAGCCGTCGCGCGCCGGGCGAGAGCCGTGGATGAGTCCGTATTTCACCGAGCGACTCCCCTGGACCATGCGCCGGGCTTATCCATCGTGGGCTCTCGCCGGACGACCGCGTCTCCCGCAACTCATCGAGGCGGCGAACATCCTGCACGCTCCCACGCCGGCCGGTGTGCCTCCCGCGGGGCCGCGTCAGCGATCGGTCGTGACCGTGCACGATGTGGCCTTCCTCGCACGCCCCAACCTGTTCCCGAGGCGGTGGCGACTCACCTACCGAGCCGGTCTGCGCCGAGCGATCCGAACGGCGGACGCCCTGATCGCGGTTTCGCGGTACACCGCCGACGATCTGCTGCGCCGAACCAATGCCGATCCTGACAAGGTCCATGTCGTACCGCTGGCCGCGTCGCTTCCGCCCTCTACCGCCGATGCGACGGAAACCCTTCGTGCTCTCGGCATTCGTTCGCCCTACATCCTGTTCGTCGGGACGATCGAACCCCGGAAGAACCTGGTGGCGCTGGTCCGGGCGTATCGCCGGTTGGCCGCGGACGGATTCGACCAGCCGCTGGTCGTGACCGGTGCCGTCGGATGGAAGTCGAAGCGACTGCGAAGGGAACTTGGGCGAGAGACGCCGCCTGGAAGAATCGTCGTCACCGGCCCGGTGTCCGAAACGCAGCTCGACGCCCTCTATCGCGGCGCGACGGCGCTGGTCTATCCCTCGCTCCACGAAGGATTCGGCCTCCCGGTCCTCGAGGCCATGGCGAGAGGGACGCCGTGCATCGTTTCGAGGACGACGTCGCTTCCCGAGGTCGCGGGCGAAGCCGCGCTATTGGTCGATCCCTCTTCAATCGAGGACATCGCGACTGCAATCGAGCGGGTGACCGGCGACGCGGCGCTCAGGAGCGACCTGCGCGCCAAGGGGCTCACCCGATCGAGCGAATTCTCGTGGGACGAGACTGCACGCCGAACTCTCGAGGTCTACAACTCGGTTCTGTAGCTGGTCTAAAGCCCCAAGAGACGGGCGGCGTTCTCCGAGAGGATGGCCTGCCCGGCCTCGTCCGAGAGCCCGAGCTCGGCGAACTCTTCGAACCACCGGTCAAGGGATATGAAGGGGTAATCGCTGCCGAACAGCGTCTGCCGGTTGAGCCGTTTCCCGATCTCCCGCTTCACCTCGGGCGGAAAGTACTTCGGCGCCCACCCCGAAAGCTCGATGAATACGTTCGACTTGTGCAGCCCGATCGCCAGGCATTCCATGAACCAGGGCCATCCGAAGTGGGCCGCAATCAGGGTGAGCCCCGGAAAGTCGGCGCCGACCGAGTCGAGAAAGCCCGGATGTGAGTACCGAATCTTCGTCCCGCCGGCACCCGGGGTTCCGGCGCCGATCCCGCAGGTCCCGGTGTGAAACAGGGCGATGAGACCCAGCTCCTGAGCCTTGTCCCACAGAGGGTAGAAACGCTCGTCGCCCGGATCGAATTGCTGCATCGTCGGGTGGAACTTCAGGCCCTTGAGCCCCAGATCGCGGCAGCGCTCCAGCTCCTTGACCGCGGCGTCGCTGTGGGGATCGACCGAGCCAAACCCCATGAGGACGCCGGGGAATCGATCCGAGAGCGACGCCAGCCAGTCGTTTCCCATGAACCCGCGCCCGGTGACCGATTCGTCGTCCCAGTCCAGCACGACTCCGAGGATGTCTCGATCGGCGTATTCCTGAGCCACGTCTTCGATGGTCTTCCGAGGCACCTTCGCCCTGAAATAGGCCTCGGTGGCGTCCAGGTGCGGACCGATCGCCCGCTGCAGCCACTCTTCCATCGGAAGGTGAACGTGAAGATCGATCGCCTTGGGCATCGTCGCTAGAGACTCTGAGCGCGGTTGCGCGGGGTCCTCGGGTCGCGGTTACCGGTCGTAGTCGTAGAAGCCCTTGCCCGACTTCCGTCCCAAGTGCCCCGCGGCGACCATTCGCTTGAGGAGCGTCGGCGGGGCGTAGATCGGGTCCTTGAACTCCTCGTAGAGCACGTTGGAAACGTGAAGCGCCGTGTCCAGGCCGATGAGGTCCAGCAGCGTGAGCGGACCCATCGGATGCCCCAGCCCCAGCTGGACCGCCGTGTCGATGTCCTCCCGAGTGGTGAACTCCTGCTCGAGCATGCTGATCGCGCTGTTCAGGTACGGGATGAGCAGGAAATTCACGATGAAGCCGGCGCGGTCCTTCGCCAGCACAGTGGTCTTCCCAAGCCGCTCCCCCATCTGCCGGGCGAAGTCGACGGTCTCATCCGAGGTCGTCAGGCCGCGAATGATCTCCAGGAGCTTGAGGACCGGCGGCGGGTTGAAGAAGTGCATCCCGATGACCTTGTCCGGTCGCTTCGTCACGGCCGCGAGGTCTCCGATCGGAAGGGACGACGTGTTCGTGGCCAGGATGACGTCTGGGCGCGTGATCTCATCCAGCGTGCGAAAGACATCGAGCTTGATGGAGATGTCTTCGGTCACGGCCTCGATGACCAGGTCGGCGTCGGCGAGATCCTGAAGGTTGGCCGACGACTTGATGCGGTCGAGGATGCCCTTCTTCCCCGCGTCGTCCAGCTTGCCCCGCTCGACCGCCTTGCTGACGGAGCGGTCGATCGACTTCAGCCCCCGCTCCATGCGCTGCTCGTCGACCTCGACCACCTTCACGTCGAGCCCAACGCGGGCGGCCACCTCGACGATCCCGGACCCCATGATGCCGCACCCGGCGACGCCGACCGTTTTTACTTCGTCTGCCTTCATTCGCTCCTCCAGTTCATCACTGCACAAGTGGATTCCCGGGCGGCCAAGCCTAGTACCCGTCCGAAACCTGCCGCAAAGGGCGGCGCCGCTTTGCGTCGGCGCCGTGGTACAGATTGAGGGTGATAGGGCTTTCGCTCGTGGAGCGGCTGGTCCAGTGGATTCAGCCCGCCTTCGCAGTCGCCGGGTACTTCATCATCATCGGGGGGGTCCTGTTGGAGCGCTCGGTCTTCGTGGGCCTCATCATTCCCGGCGACGTCATCCTGGCGCTCGGAGGGGTCTACGCGGCCCAGGGACGCATGCACCTCGTTTGGGTGATCGTCCTGGGCTCCCTGGCGGCGATAGCCGGTGAATCGACCGGCTACTGGCTCGGACGGAAGTACGGAAGGACGCTGATAAAGCGGCTCCCGCTGGTCAACCGAATGGAGCGGCTTTTCGGCAACGCTCAGGAGTACTTCAAGAAGCACGGAGGGAAGACGGTTGCCGTCGGCCGGTACGCAACCGCCGCGGGGGCCTTCATCCCGTTCAGCGCCGGGATGGGGCGCATGCCGTACGGCCGCTTCCTGCTGTTCGACGTGCCGGCGATCATCGTGTGGGCCACCGGGATATCCATCTTCGGCTACTTCTTCGGCCAGCACCTGGAATTCGTCGACAAGGTTCTGTCGCGGTTCGGCTATTCGGTGCTGGGACTGGTGGTGGTCTTCTTCGGTGGCCGGTTCCTGTGGAAGAAGTGGAAGGAACGGCGCGGGGCGTCCCGTCGCCGCTAGGGCGCCCTCTTAGTGGACCAGGTCGGCGATCTCGCCGACGATCCTCGTCAGGTCATGGTCGCGGGGCGTGTAGACCCGGGCGACGCCGAGCCTCATGAGCTCCTTGGCGTCATCGTCCGGAATGACGCCGCCCACAACAACCGGCGTCTTCTCCGTGTCGATGCCCTCCTGGCGCATGCACTTCATGACGTCCGGGACAACCAGCATGTGCGCGCCCGAGAGGATCGAAAGTCCCACCACGTGGACGTCCTCGTCGACGGCGGCCCGCGCGATCTGCTCGGGGCTCAACCGGATGCCCTGATAGATGACCTCGAACCCCGCATCGCGAGCCCTGACCGCGACCTGTTCCGCGGCGTTCGAATGACCGTCTAGTCCTGGCTTTCCCACCAACAGGCGAAGTTTCTTGACGCCCGCTCGCCGCGTCGCCGCCGTGACCCGTTGGCGAGCGTTGTCGAGCGACGCTTCTTCTCCCCCCACGCCCATGGCGCGGGCGCTGACACCGGTCGGCGCGCGGAACTCTCCGAAGACCTCCCGGAGGGCATTGGCCCATTCCCCGGTGGTGACGCCGGCCTTGACTGCTTCGATGGACGCCGGAACGACGTTCTCGCCGGATTCGGCCGCCCGCCTCAGCGCGTCAAGCGCGCGCGTCGCCGCGGAGGCGTCACGCTGGCGGCGCCACGTGCTGAGCCGATCGATCTGCTCGTCTTCGGTGGCCTGCTCGACACGCTCGACCGCGTCCAGCCCCTGTCCCATCCCCGGCGCGAGCGGCGAGGGTTCGGTCTCCTCGTACCGGTTCACGCCGACCACGACGCGCTCGCCAGACTCGACCTGCCGCAGCCGCGACGCCAGGCTCGCCACCAGCCGCTCCTTCATGTACTCGAGCGCCTGTACCGTCCCCCCGCGGTCCTCAACCTCCTGAAGTTCCTCCCAGGCCTCCTGCTCGATGCGCGCGGTGGTCTCGTCCACGACCTTGGAGCCGAGGAAGAGGTCGCCGTATTCCAGGAGGTCCGTTTCGAGGCCAAGGATCTGTTGCGCCCTGAGCGACCACTGCTGGTCCCAGGCGCGGGGAAGGCCAAGTGCCTCGTTCCACGCCGGGAGTTGCACCGCTCGGGCCCGGGAGTCTTTGGACAACGTGACCGCCAGCATCTCGAGGAGAATGCGGTAGACGTTGTTCTCCGGCTGCGCCGCCGTCAGGCCGAGGGAGTTGACCTGGACGCCGTAGCGGAAACGCCGAGACTTCGGATCCTCCACGCCGTACCGTTCGCGGCAGATCCGGTCCCACAGCGCCGTGAACGCACGCATCTTGCACATCTCTTCGACGAACCGAATCCCGGCGTTGCAAAAGAAGGAAATCCGCCCGACCAACGCGGGAAGGTGATCTTCGGCAACCGCTCCGGTCTGCCGAGTGGCATCGAGAACCGTCATGGCGTTCGCCAGCGTGAAAGCGACCTCCAGGACCGGATCCGCGCCGGCCTCCTGAAGGTGATACGAGCAGACGTTGATGGGGTTCCACCTCGGCACCTCTCGGAAGGTCCACGTGATCAGGTCAGTGGTGAGGCGCATCGAAGCCTCGGGAGGAAAGATGTACGTCCCTCGAGAGAGGAACTCCTTCAGGATGTCGTTTTGCGTCGTCCCGGCCAGGGCGGACCGCTTGGCGTTCGATTCATCGGCGACCGCGACGTACTGCGCCAACAGCCAGACCGCCGTGGCGTTGATCGTCATCGAGGTGTTCATGCGCTCCACCGGGAGGCCGTCGAACACCGTTCGCATGTCGCCGAGATGGCAAATGGGGACGCCAACTCGGCCAACCTCGCCGCGCGACATCTCGTGATCGCTGTCGTAGCCACATTGGGTCGGGAGATCGAAGGCGACCGAAAGCCCGGTCTGGCCTTTGGAGAGGTTGGTCTTGAAACGTGCGTTGGTGAGCGCGGGAGTGCCGTATCCAGCGTACGTTCGAAAGATCCATGGCTCGTCGCGACGCTGGGGAGGGGCGCCTGAGGCGCTCATAGCGCCGCGAGTATACGCGGCGTCAGCAGACGGAATTCAGATACGGGAACGGGTCGACCGCGCCCCCGCCGCCGGGATGCCACTCGAAATGGTCGTGGGGCGATGTTCCTCGAGCATCACCGGAGTTGCCGACGTAGCCGATGACGGTTCCCGTCTGCACCGACCCGAGATTCCCGAGCGCGGAGAGGTGCGCGTTGTAGACGTAGCCCTGAGAACCGTAGACCTTCACCGAAAGACCGCCGAGCCCGTTGGATGCCACGGAAGCAGTTCCGGGGAACGGCGCCCTGATCGGCGTGCCCATCGGGGCGAAGACGTCGTTTCCCTGGTGGGTGTGGAACCCTCCGGCGTATCTCGGCGCACCGAAGTCGTCGGTATAGGAATGGGGCTGATCGACCGGGCAGGTGAGGAGGACACCGCCGATGGCCGGCCCCCCGACGGGAGCCGCGCCCGACTGGGCCAGCGCTGCCATCCGGGCCAGGCGCCGAGCCCTGGCGATCTCTCGCTTCCGTTTGGCGGCCAGCGTGCCAACAAGCGACTGAGCCTGACGCTGGTCTTGGTCGAGCTGGCCCATGATCGCCTGCTGTTGGGCCAGCTGATTGGCCAGGACGGCCCGTTCGCTGTTCAACGCTTCCCGCTCCCGCAGTCGTCGTTTTTGCAGCAGCTCCAGCTGCCGCTCCCGGCGCTCGAGCCTGGATTCGAGCTGCTGGATTCGGCGAATGAGCGCGCGGTCGCTCTGGGTCGCTCGGTCGACCACCTCGAGCCTGGTGGCGAAGTCGGACATGGAGAGCGAGCCCAGGAGGAACTCGATGTCGAGACCCCCACCCGTCTGATACGTAATCCGAACCCGGCGGTCGAGCTGCGCTTGGGTCTGGAACAGTCGCTTCACCGCCGCCTTGATCTGCCGCTTGACCGTGGTGGATTCCTTTTCGATCACGGCAAGCGCCGATTCCACCTGGTTGAGGTGCTCCACGATCGCCGCCGACTGTGACCTCAGCCCGGCCAGCTCGCTTTGGGCTGCCGAGATCCGCTTCTCCAACGCCCGCAGCTTGGCGCGAGCCTGGTCCAGCTGTTGCTGGGTGTCGGCCGTGGCATGGGGGCCGGCCAGGCCAAAGGCGAGCAGCGCCGTGATCGCCGAAGCGATCACGCGACGAAGTGCGGGCGCGCGAAATCGAATCACAGAAGGTTTTCTGCCTGGAGTCAACGCCACAGCGTGACGCCCGAAACGCCCCGGTTCAATCATTTCGTATGTGAATTCGGCCGGGGGATGCGATGCCTTGAGCCAGTACTACACCTTGGGACCGACACGGATTTTGTGGCTGGGGAAGCAATTGGCCCGTGAGAGGCCCCCGGGGAGGGGCTTCGAGCCTGGCTTGGTTAGTGCAGAACCGTCAGCAGACCTGGTTCAGGAAGGGGAACGGATCGATGGCGCTGCCGCCTCCCGGGTGCCACTCGAAGTGATCGTGGGGGGCGGTATAGCGGGCATTCCCGCTTTGGCCAACGTAGCCGATGATGTCTCCGGTCTTCACCTGACCCATCTTGCCGAGCCGGGAGAGGTGCGCGTTGTACACGAATCCCTTCGCACCCTGCACATAGACGCCGAGTCCTCCCGC
>DASVPT010000128.1:0-6536 GCA_036389535.1 Actinomycetota bacterium | reverse complement strand
GTCGACTACATCTTCCGGAGGCTGGCGCTGGAGTACCTGCCCGCGGAGAAGCGAGCCGCCCTCGGCGTCCAGTCCATCGAGGAGCGCAAGGAGTACGCGCAGTCGGCCATCAATGGCGTGGTGCCGCAGGCGCCCGAAACGGCGGCGTCGGCCGAGCCGGAGCAAGAAGAGCTGCCCATCGTCAAGACCGAAGCTCCCACGACGGAACGACCGCAGGCCCGGGTGCTGGACGCGCCGCTCTGTTACTCCTGCGGGGCGCGAATGCAACCCGCGGGGTCGTGCTACGTCTGCACGGGGTGCGGCTCCACCAGCGGCTGCTCTTAACGGTTCGAGCCAACGGAGCACCGGCAGAGCGGCAACCTGAGGTAGCAGCGCGAACGTGGAGCTGCAGTTTCAGAGGCTCGACGCCGAAGCCACCTTGCCGTCGTACGCGCGGCCGGGTGACGCCGCGCTCGACCTCACCGCGGTGATGGACGTCGAGGTGCCGGCGGGGGATCGAGCCCTCATTCCGACCGGGGTGGCGGTGGCGATACCCGAGGGTCATGCGGGCCTGGTGCTTCCCCGGTCTGGGATGGCGTCCCGCCACGGCCTCACACTGGCGAACTCGCCGGGGCTCATCGATTCGGGCTATCGCGGCGAGGTGACGTGCGCCGTGGTGAACCTCGACCGACAGAATGCCGTCGCGATCAAGAAAGGTGATCGGATCGCCCAACTGTTGATCGTTCCCATTGCCGTGGTCGAGCCGACGTGGACCGATGAGCTTCCGCCATCAGAGCGGGGGACCGGAGGGTTCGGGTCGACCGGCCGGTAGAGGGCTCGACGCTCGGTCCCGGGACTCAACCGGCCGGGAGCCGGGACCGAGTTGGTAAAATGGACTGCTTCACGCGGACGTGGCTCAGTTGGTAGAGCACCACCTTGCCAAGGTGGGGGTCGCGGGTTCGAATCCCGTCGTCCGCTCCAGAGCGAACCGCTACAGCTGCCATCCGAAGCACACGGAGCGCGAGTCCGGCCTTTCGCGGTCGTAGAAGCGATGCGCGTCCACGCGGGCCTCCGAAGAGTCCAGCTCCAAGTGCGTCGCTCCGCGCTCCCGCGCCCATCGCTTGGCCTCGTCCAACAGCTGCTTTCCGATTCGTCGCGATCGCCAGTCCGGGTGAACTGCGAGGTCTTCCACCCACACCCGTCGTCCGAATCGAACCGATTCGATGTCGTTGTATGCGGTGCACAGGCCGACCACCTGCCCGTCAACCGCGGCGATGAGCACCGCGGCGGCGTCTGAGGAGATCGCTCGCCCAAGAGCGGCGGCGGCGCGCCCGGGGTCCCATTGCGGGGGAGTCGAGGACGGCGGGTCGAAGAGCCACTGGTAGGCGGCGATGATCTGCTCCACGTCGGCGAGCGTCGCCGCACGAACGAACGGATCCTCCACGGGACAACTTCTATCAAAGACGGCGGTCGGCTCGTTTCGTGGCATGGACTTGGGGGGCGGGAGAGCGGCGTCATTCCGAGCGTTTGACTCTATGGGTGCCGTGGAGGTCCTATATGGCCCCCATACACATCGTCGGTCCGGCATTCGGAACGACGGCTTACTGCGGGAGAGGAGGACGTATGGAAGCCAATCTGCCGGCCCAAGCCGAGCAGAACGAGCTGAAGCGAGGGACCCTCAGCACGTGGGACGCGGTCGCCATGTCGATCGCGGTCTTGTCCCCGGCGATGGCCATGGCGTACAACACGTCGTTCGCCGCGAGCTTCTCCGGGACGTCGACGCCGTTCGCGTTTCTGCTCGGCGGAATCGGCTGCCTGGCGCTCGCCTTTGTGGTGATCGCCTTCACCAGGCGGATGGCCTCAGCCGGGTACGCGTACACCTACGCGAGCCGGTCGCTCGGCCAGAGCACTGGGTTCCTGACTGGCTGGCTGTACTTCTTCGGGTTCTTCTGCTTCGTCCCGATGACCATGGCTGGGGTCGGCGGCTTCACTCGAGACCTCATACAGGCCGAATGGTGGTCTGGGATCCCATCCTGGTCGTGGTTCGTGATCTTTCTGATCGGTATGGCGCTCCTGCTGCTCTTGGCGATCCGAGACATCAAGATCAACGCCCGAACGCAGCTCATTGTCGGTATCGCTACCGTCGTCGTTTTCGTGATCCTCGACCTGATCCTCACGTTCAAGGGAGGAGCGAACGGCCACAACCTCGGAGCCCTGACTCCGGGGCACACCCTGAAGGGCGGTTTCCAAGGGGTGGGCTTCGGCCTCATCTTTGGTGTGCTGTCCTACATCGGGTTTGAAACGTCGGCGGTGCTCGGCGAAGAGACCCGGAACCCGCGACGAGCCATTCCGCTCGCCGTCATCATCGCGGTGTTCTTCGCGATCGTGTTCTACGTGTGGACCACGTACAACTACGCGATCGGCGTTGGCGTGAATGCCGCAGGATCGGCCAAGTGGGCCGGGGACCCGACGATCGCCGCCACGCTGGCGACGAAATTCTCGGGACACCTTCTGTCCGTGCTGATCTCGATCGCCGCGATTCTGTCGGCGTTCATCGTCTGTCTGGCTTGCGCCACGGCGGCCACGCGGACCATGTTCGCGATGGGCCGTGAGGGCACGCTGCCTCGGTGGTTCGGCCGGACGCACTCGACGTACAAGACGCCGGCGAACGCCACGCTGTTCATCGCGGTGCTCGCCACCATCGTCGCCGCTCTCGTGGGGTTCGGCTGGGACTACGGGAACGGCCCGTACACGGTCTTCGGGCTCCTCGCGAGCATCGGTGGCCTCGCCGTGATCGTGGTCTACCTCGTGCTGTGCGCGGGTGGGTTGGCCTGGTTCCGCAAGAACCAACCGCGATACAACGTCCTGACGCACGGGCTCATCCCGCTGGTCGGGCTCATCGTGTTCGGGTTCGGTCTTTACGGTTCGGTCTATCCGGGCTCCGCCCTGACCATGCCGTTCGCCATCATCCCTTGGGTCGTCCTCGGCTGGATCATCGTCGGCCTTATCGCGCTGGCGTACTTGAGGAGGAACCGGCCGGCGGACATCGCGCGAATCGGCTCGATTCTGGGCGAAGAGGGCGGCGAGGAGGCGGCGGTGCTCGACGCACCCGCGGTGTCATCGCCCGGGACGGCCACCACATAGAAAAGGCTCGTTCAGCTTGAGCCACCGGACGAGGGGGCGGCCGGACCGACGGTCCGGCCGCCTTCGTTTCCGGGCGGCCCTTCCGTCCCGGGCGGGCGAGCGGGAACTGGAGGCTGGGTGATCGACCAGCACTGCCACCCGTTCTCCATGGAGGGGGGTCCGCTCGAACTCTCGGCCCTGACGCTGGACATCCGCGACGACGAAGGCGCGGTTCGTCGGCGGGCGACCCAGGGCCCGATGCGGGCGATGCAGGAGCTTCTTTCGGTCCGGCTGGGAGCGCGGCTCGGGTGCGACCCAGAGGAGGTTCCGCAAGCCCGTGCGGAGGCCAGCGCGGACTATCCCGCCTACGTCCGGTCGTTGTTCGCCGACGCAGGGATCACGACGCTGGTGATGGACGTCGGCTTCGCGGGCCAGGACGCACCGACCTGGAAACGCTGCGGGGAGCTGAGCGGCACCCGGGTGTTCCCGATCCACCGAATCGACCCGGGGATCGACGCCATGATGGGCGAAGGGGCGTCCGTGGACGAGATTCTGGACGGGACGCTGGAGGCCATGCGCGATGCCGCCCGGAACGGCTTCGTGGGATTCAAGACGGCGATCGCGTATCGCACCGGCCTGCACGTGGACCCGGCCGCTTCACGCGACGCCGCCGAGCGGTCGCTGCGTGACGACGTGCCAGTCCGCCGACGGGGCAAGGCATGCCGGGACCGTGTCCTCAGGCAGGCGCTCGGCGTGGCGGCAGAGCTCGGGCTTCCCTTTCAGATCCACACCGGTTTTGGGGACTCCGACATCCGCCTGGCCGAAAGCAACCCGCTGCTGCTCGAGGAGCTGCTCCGGACGCCGGAAGGACAGTCGGCTCGAATCGTCCTCATCCACGGCGCGTATCCGTGGCACGAGGAGCTCGGGTTCCTGGCGCTGACGAAGCCGAATGTCTACGCGGAGATCAGCCTCTTCAACCTCTTCGCTCCGCTCACTGTGGCCCAACGACTGCTCACCATGGTGGACCTGGTGCCCGCAGGGAAGCTGCTCGCCGGTACCGACGGCCACGCTCAACCCGAGCTGTTCTGGTTCGGCGCGCTCGTCTTGCAGGAAGCGTGGGAGCGGATCGCTCCCATCCTGGGGTCGGCCGGCGCCCGCGACGGATGGATCGAACGAGTCCGGCGCTCGTTCTTCGAAGACACCGCGCGGGACCTCTATGGCATCGAGGAGGCGGACGCATCCGCCTGACCTTCCGCGGAATGGCCGTCCGCTAGGGCATCACCCATCTGCGGGTCTCGCACGCTGCGATTCGGTCCTCGGCGACGGCGAAGCCCACCCCTGGCTCGGTCGGAACGCGCACCGTTCCGTCGGGCTGCACGTCGAACGTCGGATCCACGAGGTCCTCGGCGTAGAACAGGCGCGACGGCGACATGTCCGCGTGGAGCGTGAAGTTCGGCAGCGATGCGATCGCGAGGTTGACGCCGCGGCCGATGCCGGTCTCCAGCAGCCCACCGCACCAGACCGGAACGCCGCGCTCGCGGCAAAGGTTGTGGACCGCGACCGAAGCCCCGATGCCGCCGAGGCGTGCCGGTTTGATGTTGACGATTCGCCCTGCGCCCAACTCGATCGCGGCGGCGGTGATCCCGGGACTGGTCGCCGTCTCATCGAGGCAGAGCGGCGTGCGGACTCGCGTCTGGAGCGCCGCCATCCCCACGACGTCGTCTCCTGGCAGCGGCTGCTCGATCATCACGAGCCCGAGCTCGTCGATCTCCTCCCACGGCCCCGGATCGCCTGCGTCGAAGGCGCAGTTGCCGTCGGCGGTGAGCGGAACGTCGGGAAAGGCGGAGGCCACGGCACGCAACACGCCGGCGTCCCATCCGGGCTCGATCTTTATTTTCATCCGGCCGAACCCCTCCGAGAGTCTGGGCCCTATCTCTTCCAGCAGCGTCTCGACTTGCCGGTCTTCGGGAATGCCGAAGGACTCGCCGACCGGCACGGCATCTCTGACGCCGCCCAGGAGCTCACGGAGCGGGATCCCGGACGAGGCCGATGCCAGGGTCCAGAGCGCCGACTCGAAGGCATGCTTGGCGAAGTTGTTCCCCTGCATCTGGGTGCGGGCCAGTCCCTCCGCCGGGCTCGAAAGCCGCACGCTGACCACCGAGGGCAACAGCCAGCGGGTGAGCACCTCCCACGCGCTCTCCACCGTTTCGGCCGAGTAGCTCGGGCGGTCCGGGATGGGAGCTTCTCCCCAGCCGGTCGCCCCATCTGCATCCTCGACGCGAACGAGGAGGCTGCGTCGCGAGGTGATGGTCCCGTACGCGGTCGTGAACGGGCGCACCAACGGCAGGTCGACCACGTGGACGCCGACCCGCTCAATGAGAAGCGGCGGCGTCACCTAGAGGTACTTGCCCATCCCGCCCGCGACGTCGATGGAGGCCCCGGTGATGTAGGACGCGCGGTCGCTCAGCAGGAACGCCACCATCCCGGAGACCTCAGTTGCGTCCCCGAACCGTCCCATGGGCACCTCGGCAGCCGCCATCTGCGAGAAGAACTCCTCCTCTGAGAGCTGCGGCGCTCGGCGCTGATGGATGTTCTTCCACTGAGGGGTAACGACGTAGCCGATGTTCACGCTGTTCACCAGGATGTTCTCCGGGGCGAGCTCCATCGCGAGCGCCTTGCTGAACGAAAGGCAGGCAGCGCGGTTCACGCTCGTCGCGAAGAACGCGGGATCGGGGTACTTGCCGTAGACCGCATTGATGTTCACGATCCGGCCGCCGCCCCGCTCACGGAGGTGCGGCAGAACCTCACGGGAGCACCGGATCTGCGAGAACAACTTGACCTCGAGATCCTCCTGCCAATCCTCGTCGCCAAGCGTCTGGAATGTCCCGGGGTGCGCTCTTCCCGCGTTGTTCACGAGCGCATCGACGCCACCGAAGGCCTCCGCCGAAGCCTTGATGAACGACTTCACCTGTTCAGGGTCGGTCATGTCGGCCGTCTCCGCGTGTACCGACGGCGAGACCGCTCGCAACTCTTCCGCCGCTCGTTCGACCTCTTCGGAGTGGCGCGCGCAAATGGAGACCGACGCGCCCTCTCGCAGGACCTCCTCGGCAATGGCTCGCCCGAGGCCCTTCGAGCCTCCGGTGACGATGACGACCTTGTCCGCGAGATGGAGATCCACGGTGCGGTCAGCCGTTCGGCGGGGCCGGCGCTGTCGCCTCGTCGCTTGCCTTGACGGCCTGGAGGAGCATCTTCCGCGGCGGCGAGAACACGTCGATCTCGAAGCAGGTCGTGTTGTTCGTACGGGCGCCGTGCGGAACGTGCGGTGGGATCACCGCGACCTGCCCGCGGCGCAGGGTCCTCACGTCACCGTCGAGGTTGAACTCGAACTCGCCGTCGATGACGATCGTGAACTGCTCCTCCTCGTGGGTGTGCAT
>DASVPT010000127.1:0-10203 GCA_036389535.1 Actinomycetota bacterium | reverse complement strand
TCACGAAGAGCCCGCGCGACGATCTTTGCCCCTCGGTCATGGCCGTCCAGACCGGGTTTTGCCACGACGATTCGATATTTCTCCGCCATCGTTCCGTTCATATACTGCCTGATCCCATGCGTCGTCGCCCCGTTCGGTTTCGTCCCCCCGGTGTGAAGCCCTGGACCCGAGTCGGGCCGCTCGGACCGTTCCGGGGCCGGCTCGGCCTTGCCTGGGTCATCGCTCCTCTGGTGGTGGGAGCTTTCCTGCTGGTCGCGGTCCTGGTCCTGTTCGCCGGCCGGTAGGGATTTCCCCGACCGAACCTATCGCTTCGCCAGAGGCGCGTAGGCCAGGAGCAAGCGCTTCTCGCCGACGTCGTCGAAGGCGATGGTCGCTTCTGCGCGCTCTCCCGCTCCTGAAACGGAGATCACCACACCCTCGCCCCACTTGTCGTGGAACACCGTGTCGCCGGCGCCGACCGGGATGGGCTCGCGCCCGCCGTCACGTCCGCCGTTGCCGTTTCCCCGAGTCTCCTGTTCGCCCTCCATGTTCGTCACCAGGTGCACCGGAATCTCGTTGAGGAAACGCGAGGGCGGGTTGTAGTTCGAGCCGCCGAAGAGCGAACGGCTCCAGGCATGGGTCAGGTAGAGCCGCCTGCGGGCCCGCGTGATGCCCACGTAGGCGAGCCGGCGCTCCTCTTCGAGCTCCGCGGGGTCGGTCATGGAGCGATAGTGCGGGAAGACGCCGTCCTCCATGCCGACCATGAAAACGACGTCGAACTCCAGGCCCTTGGCGTTGTGGAGCGTCATGAGCGTGACCGCAGGCGCGTCCGCATCGTATTCGTCCTGCTCGCTCACCAGCGAGAGCTGCTCCAGGAAGTCGGGCAATCCGCCCTCGGGGACCCGAGCCTCGAACTCGCGCGCCACGCCGACCAGCTCGCGCAGGTTTTCCATTCGACCCATGGACTCCACGGTGTGATCCGCCTCCAGCTCGGCCATGTATCCCGATTCGGTGTACGCCGCCTCGACGATGGATCCGGGCCCTGCCCCTTCCTCCGCCATGGCCCGGAGCTTGTCGATGACGTCGACGAACGAGGCCACCGCCCCCTTCGCCCGTGCGCCGAGCGTGGATATCTCATCGACCCGGCGCGCCGCCTCCAGGAACGGAAGGCCTTCGGATGCAGCGAACCCTTCGATTGCGGCGCCGGTCGCATCACCGATGCCGCGTTTCGGCGTGTTGATGACGCGGCGAACGCCGACCAGATCGCCTGGGTTCACCACAACGCGGAGATACGCGATCACGTCCTTGATCTCCTTGCGCTGATAGAACCGGACGCCGCCGACGATTCGGTACGGCAGCCCTCCGCGCATGAAGACGTCCTCGAGGACTCGCGACTGGGCATTGGTTCGGTAAAAGACGGCGACGTCGCTGTAGCGGAAGCCCTCCTCCTGGATCAGACGTTCGATCTCTGACCCCACGAACCACGCCTCATCGTGCTCGTTCTCCGCTCGGTACCTCACGGCAAGCTCGCCCTGATCGGAGTCGGTCCACAGGGACTTCGGTTTGCGCTGGAGGTTGTGCTCGATCAGCGAGTTCGCCACCTGGAGGATGCTCTGCGTCGAGCGGTAGTTCTGCTCCATCACGAACACGGCGGCGTCCGGGTAGTCATGCTCGAAGTCGAGGAGGTTCTTGATGGTCGCCCCTCGCCACGAATAGACACCCTGATCGGCATCGCCCACCACGCAGATGTTCCGGTGCTTCCCCGCGAGCATGTTCACCAGGTGGTACTGGGCGCGGTTGGTGTCTTGGTACTCGTCGATCAAGACGTACTGAAACCGCTCCTGGTAGTGCTCGAGGATTCCGGGGTTCTCCCGAAACAGCCGGACCGTCTCCATGATGATGTCGTCGAAGTCGAGCGCTCCGGCCGTGCGAAGACGCCGCTGATAGTCGGCGTAGACCTCGGCGACCGTGTTCTCGTAATGCGTGCTCGCGGCCTGAACGAACTCGGAGGGACTGAGCAGGTTGTCCTTGGCCCGCCCGATCACCGCGGCGACCTGCCGGGGTGGATAGCGTTTCGGATCGATGTTCATCTGCTTGAGCGACATGGCGATGACCCGCTCGGTGTCTCCCTCGTCGTAGATCGAGAAATGACTGGGGAGGCCGAGCGATGCGTGCTCGCGCCGAAGAATACGAGCGCAGGCAGAGTGGAACGTGAGGATCCACATCCCCTTGGCGATCCTCGTGCCGAGAAGGCCCTCGACCCGGTCGACCATCTCGCGGGCGGCCTTGTTCGTGAACGTGATGGCGAGGACCGCGTAGGGCGAGACCCCCTTTTCACGAATGAGGTATGCGATTCGATGGGTCAGCGCTCGTGTTTTCCCCGAGCCGGCGCCGGCCACGATGAGCACCGGGCCCTCGGTGTGAAGGACGGCTTCCTTCTGAACGGGATTGAGCCCCTCGAGCAGAGCGGACTCGGGACCCATGGATTCGATTGTAGAAGCGGGACCGACGGCCCCCGGAAGCGTGTTCTGGATCAGTCGATCTCGATCGGAGTTCCGAGGGGAAGCTTCTTGACCAGGGATTCGATGTCCTGGTTCCTCATCCGAATGCAGCCGTGGCTCACGTAGTGCCCGATGGAGCCCGTCGGATCGTTGGTGCCGTGAAGCCCGATGATCCCCCCGAACTTCCAGTCGGTGATGACGTCGGAGTAGCCGGAGAGCGCGTACGCGTACGTGCCGTAGATCGAGTTCGCTACGGGCAGCTTGTAGAGCGCCTGGAGGTAGAAGTCACCAACCGGCGTGGGGGTCTCCCCCGCCCCAATGCCGACCTTGTACTTCCTGACCAACTTGCAACCTTGGTAGAACCAGAGACTGAACTTATTCCGCACGACTTTGATCCGGTAGAAGGTCTTGGCGACGGTCACGTCGGTCGCCGGGACATAGCCTGCGGTCCCGTTGGGACGAACCGGGAGGAGAACCTTGAGCCACGGAGCGCCCGTTTCGTCTTCCGCCGTTGCCTGGACCAGGAAGACCTGCGGAGCGCCGAGGACGCTCTTCCTCCCGAACGTCTTGATGACGTGCGACGAATCATTCGGAGCTTTGTGCGCGGCGATTCTGTGGGTTGCGACCGTCGCGATGTACGTCGGCTGAGCGCACGCGCGAACGGGCGGTGTGGGGCTGCCGGCGACTGAGGGCGAAACTGCCGGCGCGGGCGTACGAGTCTGTGCGGGCGCCACGGTTTTCTTGCCCCCCGCGAGGCTGGCGATGAGGCCATAAATGAGCAGGAGGACGACGAAGAGGCCCGCGCCCACGGCCCAACTTGGGACGGCTTCCGGAATCTTTGGTCGCGGCAGCGACTTGGGAAGCGAGATCTTCGGGAGAGTGACATTGGGAAGCGAGATCTTCGGGAGCTTTGGCCCGGCGGAGGACTCCGACGGGGCCGCGGCTTCATCCGGAGCCGCCCCGGCAGGTGTCTCCTCGGCACTGGCGGCCGCAACGGGCGCTGCTTCCGGAACGGACGGTTGCTCTGCGGGAGGTTCAGCGGGAGGAGTCCCAACCTCCGGAGTCGCTGGAGCCTCCGCGGCCGGCTGGATGTCCGGAGTCGTCACCTCTGGCGCCGGTGGAACATCTGGCGTCGGTTTGATCCCAGGGGTGGGGACGCCGGGAGCGAGGGCCCCGTCCTGTGGAGCAGCAGCGGGTGGCTCGACCGGCGGCTCTACCGGTGGCTCGGCGGTAGGTGGCTCGGCGGCAGGTGGCTCGACCTGTGGCTCGGCTACGGGCGGCTCGGCAGCGAAGATCGGCCCTTCCGAGGCTTCTTCGGTGGCCGACTCTTCCCCTGAACGCTTTTCCCGCTTGGGAAGCCGCGGCCGCCACTTGAATCGCGAGGCTTTCTTGCTCTCGAGCGTCCACTTCGTTCCGGCCAGATCGTCCTTCGGCGTCTCAGCCGGGGGACGGAGATCTTCGTCAGAAGAGTCGGGGTTGGACAGAAAGTCGTCAGACATCTCGAAAAATGCTAACAACCGCCGGGACAAAAGTGGGGAAATGACAAGACCGGGGCGCCAGATAGGGTGCGCCCCGGTCTCGTCCTGATTCGGTGTAGCTAGCCGGTCACAGACGGCTGACCTGCGATCGCAGACGCTGGCCTTGCAACAGCTGCCGTAGCGGTACCACCGCCCGACCCGCCGTTGTTGCCGCCGCCACCGCCGCCACCACCGCCGCCGCCACCGCCGCCACCGCCGCCACCGCCGCCGCCGCCACCGCCGCCACCACCGGAGGTGCAAGCGGAGTTCGACTGGTGGGGGCCGTTGCTGGCGCCCTGCTGGACGTTGCCGTCGTGGTTCGCGTTCTTATCCGGATGCGAGGTGTGCCCCTTCGCGTTCTTGCTCGGGTTGATGATCACCCAGGGGTTGCTCGAAGAACCGGTCCGGTGACAGATCTGCGTCTTGCCCGCGTTGCCGTTGGCACCCGCAGACGGCACGACTCCGAGGAGAAGGAGCGTCAGAACCGCAATGAACAGAACCGTGATTGTTGGACGAATCCTCATGTTCACCTCCCTCCCTGTTGAGCTCCGCGTTTCGGGAGCTCCGGGCGTGCGGACACAAGCGCAGTCATCAGGTGTGTGTTGACGCCCGCGTCGTTCCGATGCCGGATCGCGGACCCCTCCGAGGTCTTTCGGGGGAGCCGCGCCCCTCGCGGCCTACGTTCTTGGTAGGCCCATGATGGGGGCCGGGCAAGCGCTTTTCAATGGGACCTTCGCCTGAGGCTCAAGTGCGTAGCCCAAGAGGACTCCCCTCCGGGACGAAAAAGAACCGGGGCGCCGTAGTGGCGCCCCGGTTCGGTCGTTCGGTGTCGCTTCTTACTAGCCGGTTACCGTTGGCTGGCCGGCAATTGCTTCTGCCGGGCCGGCGAGACCTCCAGGCGGTGGAATCCCCGGAGGGTTGTCAGTGCACAGCGGATCCGGTGGTACGCAGTGTGGCGGTGGCGGTGGATTGCACTCAGGAAGAGTGCTCCCCGGCGGACATGCCGGCGGGTTGTCACTGCTCGTGCAGCCACCTGACTGATGCGGCCCCTTCTGCCACCCAGGCTCGTTGAACTTGTCGCTATTTCCGTTCTTGTCCGGGTGGGTGGTGTGCCCCTTCGCGTTCTTGCTGGGCTGAATGCCCACGTAAGGGTTCGACTTGGAGCCGGTCCGGTGACAGACGTTGTTCTTGCCAGCTCCGGCTCCCGCGGACGGAATCAGTCCGAGGAGAAGGAGAGTCAAGACGGCAGCGAATAGCACCGTTACGGCCGGACGAATCCGTGTCCTCATGGTCACCTCCTCTCCCCCACAGTAGACCTACAGCGTATGGCGGATTTCCTCCCAAGTAACTAGTTACCACCGGGGCGGGGGACAAAACCTCAGCCATTCGGCTAATCCTCGGTTTGCTGGCCCCGCCGGGGCAAAAGCCCTGCTCAGGTGGCCTGAGGACCTAGGCTGGAATTGCTCCGAATCATTGCTTGCTTTGCTGTCGGCGTCAAGCGGGCTACTCCCACTCGATGGTCGAGGGCGGTTTGGAGGAGATGTCGTAGACGACTCGATTCACGCCGGGAACCTCCCGGACAATCCGAGAGGCCATTCGCTCCAGCACATCGAAAGGTATTCGGGCCCAATCGGCCGTCATCGCGTCCTCGCTCGTGACGGCTCTGATCACGATGGGGTTGTGGTACGTCCGGCCATCGCCCATGACGCCCACGCTTCGGATGCTGAGTAGGACGGCGAAGGCCTGCCAGAGTTCGCCTGCCAGCCCCGCCCGGCGAACCTCCTCCTGCACGATCTCATCGGCGCCCCGCACCGCTTCCAGCCGGTCCCGGGTGACCTCCCCGACGATCCGAACGGCGAGCCCTGGACCTGGGAAGGGCTGTCGCCACACGATCTCTTCGGGCAGGCCGAGCTCTTCGCCGACCTTCCTGACCTCGTCCTTGAACAGCTCGCGAAGCGGTTCGACGAGCTTGAGGTCCATCCGTTCGGGAAGCCCGCCGACGTTGTGATGGCTCTTGATCCGGGCGGCGGTACGCGAGCCCGATTCGATGACGTCGGGGTAGAGGGTTCCCTGGACCAGGAAGCCGGCCTCCTTGCCCTCCTCGCGGGCGACTTCTTCGAACACACGGATGAACTGCTCACCGATGATCAGGCGCTTCTGTTCGGGATCGGTGACTCCGGCCAACTTCGAAAGGAACAGGTCCGACTTGTCGACGTGGATGAGCGGGACCTGGAAGTGTTTGCCGAACGTCTCGACGACCTGCTCGGCCTCCCCCGCGCGGAGAAGTCCCGTGTCGACGAAGACGCACGTAAGGTTCTTCCCGATGGCCTTGTAGACCAGGAGGGACGCCACCGCCGAATCGACCCCTCCCGAAAGCGCCGCCAGAACCTGGCCGTCCCCCACCTGAAGCCTGATCCGCTCGACCGCGCGTTCGATGACGTTGGTGGGCGTCCATTCGGGAAGCAGATCGCAACCGTCGTAGAGAAAACGCTTGAGCACGTCCAGGCCGCGTGGCGTGTGGGCGACCTCGGGGTGGAACTGCACGCCGAACAGCCGCCGATCACGGTTCTCCATGGCAGCGACCGGCGTGGATTGGGTGCGAGCCGTGACCTCGAAACCGTCCGGTGCGGCGGTGACGGTGTCGGCGTGACTCATCCACACGGTCTCGTCACCGCGGAGATCAGAAAGCAGAACCCCCGGCTCCCGGACCTCAAGGTCCGTCCGGCCGTACTCGCGAAGGCCCGTGGGCTCTACCCTCCCCCCCAACACCTGAGCCATGGCCTGCTGGCCGTAGCAGATGCCGAGAACCGGGACGCCGAGTTGAAACAGATCTGGCTCGACGGCGGGTGCTCCCGGTTCGTATACCGAAGCAGGGCCCCCGGAGAGGATCAGGCCCGCCGGGCGCCGGGCTTCGATCTCCTCGATGGGGATGTCGAACGGAACGATCTCGGAGTAGACATGGCATTCGCGGACCCGCCGCGCGATCAGCTGGGCGTATTGAGCCCCGAAGTCGACGACCAGGACGGGGCGGGATTCGGTCATGTCGTGCTCGTCACTGCGCTCCGACACCTTGCGCCCGCTGGAGCGCTTTCCCTTCGGTCTTGACGGCCGGCGCGATGATCACCTCGGCCTTCTGAAAGTCCCGGACCGACTCGTAGCCGCACGTCGCCATCGATGTGCGAAGCGCGCCGAAGAGGTTGAGCATCCCGTCGTTCTCGTGGGCCGGGCCGACCAGGATCTCGCGAAGCGACGCGACGCGCTTGGTCGCGACCCGCGCCCCCCGCGGAAGGTCTGGATGGAAGGTCGCCATCCCCCAGTGGTAGCCCCGGCCGGGCGCTTCGTATGCCTTGGCCAGCGGCGAACCGATCATCACCGCGTCGGCGCCGCAGGCGATGGCCTTGGCGATGTCGCCACCGGTCCGCATTCCGCCGTCCGCGATGACGTGGACGTAGCGGCCGGTCTCGCGAAGATGCTCCATCCGAGCGCCCGCGGCATCGGCGATGGCCGTCGCTTGAGGAACGCCCACGCCGAGAACTCCGCGCGTCGTGCACGCGGCGCCGGGCCCCACGCCGACCAGGACTCCCGCGGCCCCCGTTCGCATCAGGTGGAGCGCCGTCTGGTATGAGGCGCACCCACCGACGATCACCGGCAGCTCGAACGACGCCACGAACTCCTTGAGGTTCAGGGGCTCGGTTCGGGTCGAGACGTGTTCAGCGGAGACGACGGTCCCCTGGATGACGAGGATGTCGAGCTCGGCCTCGAGGACTTTTTCGGCGTACCGCGCCACGCGCTGCGGCGTGAGAGACGCGGCGGTGACGACCCCGCCTTCCTTGATCTCGCGGATGCGCTGAACCACCAGCTCGTCCTTCATCGGCTCGCGGTAGAGCTCCTGCATTCGCGCCGTGGCCTTGTCGTCGGGTAGGGACGAGATCTCGTCGAAGATCGGTTCCGGATCCTCGTAGCGGGTCCACAATCCCTCGAGGTTCAGGACAGCCAGGCCGCCCAGCCTCCCGATTTCGATGGCCGTCGCCGGCGAGACCACCCCGTCCATGGCCGATGCCATCAGCGGGAGGTCGAATTTCCACGCGTCGATCTCCCAGGAGACGTCAAGGTCGTCCGGGTCTCGGGTTCGCCGAGAGGGGACGATCGCAACCTCGTCGAACCCGTACGCCCGTCTTGCGGTCTTCCCCATTCCGATGTCGATTTCCACCTAACCGAACCTCCGCGCCGAGGACCTCGAATACAGCAAACGCCCGCCCGGGGAAGGGCAGGCGTTTGGATGCTCCATGGCGGAACGTTACCAGCGACGCCGCGCGGAGTCGACCACGGCGGGGGAGATCGGAATGACCGGCTAAACGAATGCCTGATCAGACGGCGAGGCGGGCGTTCTCTTCGATGTAGCCGCGCTCCTGGAGCGTGTCGAGGATCAGCTGAAGGCACTCTTCCTTGCTCATGACATCCGTCTCCACCACCAGCTCGGGTTTGTCCGGCGGCTCATACGGGTCGGAAACGCCGGTGAAGCTCGGCAGGTCGCCGGCGATCGCCTGCTTGTACAGGCCTTTCACGTCGCGCTCGATGCAGACCTCGAGTGGCGCGTCGACGAACACCTCGACGAAGTCGCCGATCATCTCGCGGCATTTGTTCCTCGCCTCGCGGTAGGGCGAGATCGCGGAAACGATCGTCGCGACGCCGTTGCGCGTGAGCAGCTGCGCGACGAAGCCGATCCGCAAGATGTTCGTGTCGCGGTCCTCCTTGGAAAAGCCAAGACCCTTGGAGAGGTTGGTCCGTACGACGTCGCCGTCGAGCATCTCCACTTTCAGCCCCCGGCCCTTCAGCTCGTCGTAGAGCATGTCGGCCAGAGTCGACTTCCCGGCTCCGGAGAGGCCGGTGAACCACACGGTGAATCCACTCACAGAAAGCTCCTTCCTTCAGCTCGTTCAAACGGCGGAAGACCGTACAACGAAAGCAACGACGGCCCGACGTCGATCAGCCGGCGAGGCTCCTGGGAGCCCTGCGGCTGTCCGGGGGCGCCTGCCATCACGAAGACGCCGGTCCGGTCGTGGTTGGC
Source organism: Actinomycetota bacterium (assembly GCA_036389535.1). Classification (GTDB taxonomy): domain Bacteria; phylum Actinomycetota; class UBA4738; order UBA4738; family UBA4738; genus JALYGK01. Next base: position 1,138 of record DASVPT010000127.1, on the reverse strand, counting down.
GCCGTCCGGGCCCGTGTCGTTCTCGTAGGTGAAGATGTCGCCCGTCCCGACCTGGCCGACCGACCGCCACTCCAGATCGCCGAAGTAGACGATCAGATCCGGGGCCACGCCAGCCACGTCGGTATAGACCTGCTCCGGTTTGAAAACCCGGTTGCCCAGTGGGCCGCCGTCCGGGCCTGGCATGGCCTCGATCGTCGCGGTGAGCTCGTCCCGCATTTCCTCGTAGCGCGACGGGTCGATGACGCCGTCAGGCTCCCGCCCCTTCACGTTCAGGAAAAGACGGCCGTAATAGCCCCCGTCTCCCCATGCAGCGGTGCGGGTCCAGTCGATGGGGGCCTTCGCAATGGCGGTGGGCTTGGAGATGTCTTCGGTGAACGCGAGGTATCCCTCCCGCGCCAGCCATTCGTTGAAGCACACGCCCCCGACCATTCGGCGCGCGCCGTGGTCCGACATCACGATGAGAATTGCGTCGTCGGGGAGGGCCTCCAGCAGCAGGCCGATCTGGCGATCGAGGAACCGGTAATAGTCGCGGAACGAGGTCTCGAACTTGTTGCCAGCCTCGTACTTCGGGTGTTCCGGGTCGAAGTGCTGCCAGAACACGTGATGGAGCCGGTCCGGTCCCATCTCGACCAGCATGAAGTAGTCCCATGGCTTGTTCTTGGCCAGCCGGCACGCGACGCGAAATCGCCGCTCGGTCATGTTGAAGACCTGCTTGAGGACGTGGTCCTGGCCCGCCTCGCGGAAGTTCGGAATGTCGAAGATGTATTCGTCTTCGCCCAGCTCCTCTTCGATCTCGGATCGAAGATCGCTGGGGTAGGTGAACTCCTTCGCCGAGGGTGGCGTGAGGAAGCAGGACACGCGCCAACCCTCCACCGGGAGCGGCGGATACCCCGGGGGAACGCCGATCAACAGCGACTTCTTGCCCGCCTGCCCAAGTGCGTCCCACACCGTCGGCTCCTTCACCGCCTGGCTCGTGGCGATGGAAAGCCCTTCGTAAGTGTGGTCCTTCCGGTTCCTGAAGCCGTAAATACCGAGCTGGCCGGGGCTCTTCCCGGTCATCGAGCAAGCCCAGCCCGGAACGGTGATTGGCGGCGTCACGCTTTGCAGCTCCGAGTGCATGCCGCGGGACATCAGCTGG
>DASVPT010000126.1:0-12102 GCA_036389535.1 Actinomycetota bacterium | reverse complement strand
GGTCGAAGTCCTCGATCGCGGTCCACGTCTCTTGGGGAAGGAGAAGTGGTGGACACCAAAGCGTTCGTTCGCGCTGTTCTGTTGGTCCTTTGCTTGGTCCTGGCCGCGCCGGCGGTCATCTGGCTGGTCACGACCACGGATCTCGAGGCCGTTTCCATCGCCGGACTGGGGCTCCTCGTCGTGGTGTTGCTGGCGTACCTGGCCTACGTCTACCGGTGGCGGTTTTGGGCGTGGTTCATGGGCGGGCTGGCCGTTCTCCTCACACCAGGCCTTCTCAAGCTGGGCGCCCAGTTCATCTCCGGCGACTTCAGGGGCGCGATGGAGGCGTGGGTCTACGTCTACGCAGCCGGAGCGGTGGGCGGACTCGTCCTCGAGCTCATTCGAGCCAAGGGAGGCCTCGAGTTCCCCTCGGCCGAACCGCCGGTCACTCCTCAGCTGGGTCCCGCATTCGGTACCCACCTGGCCCCGGCGACGAATGGCGGCGAGGCCGCTCCCGTCGCGCCGGCCGTCGCATCACCCGCCGCCTACGCCGGAACCCTCGCCGTGGGCCCTCAAGGGAGCCCGGCGATGACCTCCCCCGCCACGGCGCTGGCCGTGCCTCCCGCCACCGCGCCGTTCGTGGCTCCAGCGGAAGGCCCCTCCCAGAACGGAACCGACCTCGCCGTCGAGCCGGCCCCCGTCCTTCGGGGCGGCCGGACCAATATCGGGTTCTTTGCCCGCGTGACGATGGGCGGCGTGGCCGCCGCGGCCGTGCTCATCCTGGTTCGAATCATCGTCGGGGACACGCTTCCGGGCGACTTCCTGGCGTCGGCGCTTCGTCTGGACACCCTGGCGGGAGCCGCGTTGATCGGCATGATCGCGCCCGCCCTGTGGACGGGGGCGCAGAACATGCTCGAGTCGAAGTCCTCGTTCATGCGAGGCGTCATCGACACGGCCGCCGTCGCTGTGGGGAGCGCGGAGCAGGCCGTCAAGTCGGCGCAGGACATGAGCCTGACCGGCGGCCCGGAGGCCTCTCAGTTCATCGTGGACGCCGCGCCTCTCCGCTCACCCGAGTTCATCGCCACCCTCGCTCGCGAGGAGGACCCGACCGAGCTCGGAAAGATGCTGCTCACGAGGATCAACGAGTCTCGGATCGACGTGTCGGCAACGCAAGCGCAGCAAGAGACCATGCTCGGACAGGCCCTCGGTTCGCTGGAGACCGCGCAGCGAATCCTTCGATCCGCCGGACAGCGCGCTCGCCGCTAGATCTTGTTCTTGATCGAGCGCCCCACGTTGCTGAGGAGCGTTCGCGCGGCCACGGCCTTCTGCTTCAGGGTCGGAGCGGACAGCGCTTCTGCCGCCGCTCGAAGCGTTGCGTTGGTCGCCTCGTCGTAGGGGTACCACCAGACCCGCTTCATCCGGGGCACGGTGCTCTTGCCCACGTGCACCGGGGTGGTGAACTCGCGCAGGCCAAGCGCTCCCTGGAGCCGCCCGTAACCCGATTCGCCGACCCCGCCCCATAGACCCCACGGCGCTCCGGCCGCCGACGCGTGGTCGTTGATGGTGACGGTGCCCGCCTTGAGCCGAGAGGCGATGTCTTCGGCCTTCCGGCCGTCCTTGGTCCAGACGCTGGCCGTCAGGTTGAATCCCTCCTCGTTGGCCCGGCGGACGGCCTCGTCCTCGTCCTGAACCCTGATGATCGGGAGCACCGGCCCGAACGTCTCCTCGCGGAAGATGTCCATGTCTTCCGTCCGTCCTTCGAGGACGGTCGGGGGAAACCACGTGCCGCCGTTCTGGTCGGTTCGAACCTCTTTCGGCCCGCCGGCCAAGACCCGCGCGCCTTTCTCGACCGCGTCCTTGACGTGCCGCTCGACCACCTCGAGCTGGCGGGGCGCGGTCAGCGGCCCGATGTGCGGGGTGTCGGTGTTCGACTGGACCTGATCGAGCTTTTCGACCAGTCGCCGCTCGAACTCATCGGCGATCGAATCGACCACGTAGGTCCGCTCGATGGCGCAGCACGTCTGCCCCGCGTTGAGGAACGCGCCCCACAGGACGCCCGAGGTTGAGACGTCCAGATCGGCGTCCTCACAGACCAGCGCCGCGTCCTGGCCGCCGAGCTCCATGACCACGGGCGTGAGGTGATGGGCAGCGGCTTCGGCGATACGGCGCCCCGTGGCGCCAGAGCCGATGAAGCAGATCTTATCGACCGGGGCGTCGACCAGCGCAGCCCCGACTTCGCCCGCGCCCTGGACCACGATGGCCACGTCGGATGGGAGCGGCTCGAGTAGCTCCCGAATGAGCTCGCCGGTGGCCGGCGTGATCTCCGACGGCTTGACGACCACCGAGTTGCCAGCGAGCAGGGCGGGCGTGATTGCCTGAAAGGCCAGGTACAGCGGGTAGTTCCACGGCGTGATGCACCCGACCACGCCAAACGGCCGAAACTCGATTCGGGAGATCATCCCGATGGCCGGGCCAAGGACCGGCGCGACGCGCTGGTGTCGCAGAGCCTTGGGGGTGATGCGAGCCAGATAGGTGAGCGTCAGAACCGTGGGCAGCACGTCGTGGGAGAGGGCTTCGGCCCGCGGCTTGCCGTTCTCGGAGGAGACCACCTCGACGATCTCGTCCATCCGCTCGAAGATGCGGGTCCGGACTTCGCGCAGCGCGTTGGCCCGCCCTTCCGGCCCCAGCGCGGCCCAGTCGGGCTGCGCCTTGCGGGCGCGGGCGACGGCATCCTGGACTTCTTCAGGGGTGTTCGCTTCGAACGTTCGAACGACGTCTCCCGTGGCGGGATTGAGAGAGTCCAGCTTCCCCCGGGTTCGGCGCCTGGTCGTCTGGGTCGTCTTCTTGGTCTGTGTCGTCTTTGGGGTCTGCGCAGTCTGCGCCATGGTTGCCTCCGGTTTGCCTAGCCCTTTGTGGGTAGAGCTTAGTTGCAACCGTACCGGCCGTGCCCGCCGACGAAAGGAGCACGCCGATGGTCGTTCGCAGGGGAAACAGTCCGTTTCGCAGATACACAGGAGGTCGCTGGAACCGGACCAACATCCTGGTCCTGGTGGCGTTCATCTTCTTCACGCTCGCCGCGCTGTTCGAAGGGATCCCCGGGCTCAAGTACCACTGGCCGTGGCTGATTCCCGGCGGCCTGGCTGCGTGGGCGCTGGCCAGTCTGCGCTTCTAGCGGAGCGACCAGTCTTCTGGGTCGAAACGGCTCAAAACGTGACTCATTTTGAGCCGTTTTTGATATCGACTAGCCGAATTTCGCGGGGGCGGCGCGGCAGGCTCGGGCGTCCGCCACCGTCTGGGCGATCCGGCCCCATGAGCCGCTTTTGTGAAGGTACTCGTAGGCGCCGGCCTCTTCGGCCTCGCTGATCAGCAGCGGGTCGCTGTTCCCCGACAGGATCACCACCTGGATCTGAGGGAAGAGGCGCTTGATGGAACGGGTGGCGTCCAGGCCGTTCATCACGGGCATCTGAACGTCCGAAACGACGACTTCGGGCTCCGACTCCTGCGTCATGGCGACGGCTTCAGCGCCGTTCGCGGCGAGCCCGACGACTTCGAACCCTTCCTCGGAGAGGAGCACGCCGAGGGCCTCGCGAGCTATCGGGTCGTCTTCGGCGATGAGGACTCGGCCGCCGTCCCGGCCCACTCCAGAGCGAGCGACGGACCTGCTGACGAGTGAAGCCTGGATACCGTTCACGCCAGTAATTTCGGCGCGGGCGGACTCCCGGCTAACTACCCGGCTTCAGGTAACTCAGAAGAGGCAGGAGAACAACGTGGGCGTGGTCGCCTGCACCACCGGCGAGGGCGGCCCGATCCGGCCCCCGGCCGTCGCGGCGACCCGATAGAAGAACGTGCTGTCGGTGTTGAGGCTCGCATCCGCGTAAGTGCGGGTGCCGCGTCCGGTCACCAGGTGCAGCTTTTCGAACGGCCCACCGCGCGAGGTGCCTCGGTACACCACATAGCCGTCGACGAACGGGGCCGGGCTTTGGAGCCACGTCAGCTCGATCCTCCCCTTCACGGCCCCGTCGCAACTGGCCTTCGCTTCGAGCAGGGAAGGGGCGTGTATGACCGGCGGCCGGGCGCGAGCGGCAGGGCTTCGAGTCTGGCCGAAGAACGCCAGGCCGGCGACGACCACCGCGGCGACCAACCCCAGAACCGCTCCAAGGCCGAGCGCCCTGCGGCGACGTCTGTGCCTTTTCGCGAACCGCTCTGCCTCCATTGACTGGGTGGCTGGCGAACGCGGAACCGGCGCGGTGATGGCGGTTCGATCGAAGCGAAAACGCCGAAGGTCCGCGGCCAGCTGCGCCGCACGCTGATAGCGATTCGCCGGCGTCTTCTCCAGGCACTGCATCACGATGGCATCGAGTGTCTGGGGAACCGCCGGCCGAACCTCCCGGACCGGCACGGGGTCCCGTTCGGCGTGCATCTTGGCCACGGCCAGCGGCGAATCTCCCTCGAACGGGGGGCGGCCGGTGAGCAATTCATAGAGGACCGCGCCCAGCGAGTAGATGTCGGACCGCCCGTCCAGCTCCTCGTTGTTGGCCTGTTCCGGCGAGAGGTATTCGGCGGTGCCACGCAGCTCGAGACTCGCGGTCAGCCGCGCCCTCGACAGCGCTCGTGAGATGCCGAAGTCGACCACCTTCACGTGGCCCCACGGCGTCAACATGATGTTTCCGGGCTTGATGTCGCGGTGGACGATGCCCGCCGCGTGCGAAAAGGCGAGTGCGTCGGCCACGGCCTCGCCGATCTCGGCGACACGCTCCGGGGGGAGCGGCGCATCTCGCCAGATCACCTCCGACAGCGTCTCTCCGGTCACCAGCTCCATGACGATGAAGGGAACGTCGCCTTCGGTTCCGATGTCGTAGAGCGAAACGATGTTCGGGTGGGTCAGCGAGGCGGCGGCTTCGGCTTCCTGACGGAACCGAGCAAGCGATCGCGGATCTTTGGTCAGTGACCCTCGGAGGACCTTGACGGCGACGTTGCGGCCGAGCACTGGGTCGTGGGCCGTGTAGACGTCCGCCATGCCGCCCTGACCAAGGAGCCCCCGGAGCTCGTACCGTCCGGCCAGCCGCGACCCGATCAGCACGCCGTGCTCGACTGCCTGTTTGCTGTCCACGTATGTGATTTACCCCGCAACCGAGACTAGGCCGATCTATCCCTGGCCGCAGGATGCGACACGATTTGTTTGCCCGGAGATTGCTTTCCTCTATAGTTCGGCGCTGAGGGTTCAGCGTCGCGGTTTCACCGAAAGAGCAGTTCCCTCCCGGCGAGAGCCGGAGGCCGCAAGAACCGATACGGCCACGAAAGGAGGGGATTGCAAGTGGCATCAGGAACCGTCAAATGGTTCAGCCCTGAGAAGGGCTATGGCTTCATCCAGCAGGAGAACGGTCCGGACGTGTTCGTGCACTTCAGCGCGATCTCAGGGTCCGGTTATCGCAACCTGGAGGAGAACCAGAAGGTCGAGTTCGACATCACCGACGGCCAGAAAGGCCCTCAGGCCGCGAACGTTCGGCTCGTCGACTAACAACAACCGTCGAATCACGGGAGAGGCCCGCTGCCGTGCGCAGCGGGCCTCTTCTTTGGGGCGTATCGGGAGGGCGCTTCGATTAGGGCTGGCGAACCACCAGGCGGTAGCTGGCGGGGCGCGCGGCCTTGGTGTCCTTGGTCGCGCTGATCGTTGCGGTGTAGGTCCCGGCCGGAACCGGCTTTCCGTCCGTGCCGGTTCCCGTCCACGTCTTGGTGAATGTGGTCCCGACCAGCTTGAACGAACGAACAACTACAGCCTTCGCGTCGACGATCTGAAGCCGCCACGTCAGCGTGGATGACCCTTTCGCGGTCCACGTGACGGACTCCTTGACCGGCGTGAATCCGGATCTCGACTGTCGCGGAGAGAAAATCTTCGGAAGTCCCAGGGAGTAGGCCACGGTTCGGATGGTCGGGACCTTGGCATAGAGGTAGTTCCCTGGGCACGCCGTGTAGCCGGCGTCTCGGTGCGACGAGATGGTGTGGAACCAGACCCTCCTCCCGGCCGGATACTTCCCGCCGGTGCTTCCACTGGAGGTCATGTAGACGCCCGCGGTGGGCGAGACGTGGGCGACGTCCAGGCGCCATGCGAGGAACCGCTCGATGGCGCTCACCATCGCCGAGGGCGGCGAAACATTCTGGAAGTTGCCGATCGCCGAGATCGACGTGCTTCCGGTGTTGAACCCCATGGTCGCGGCCGGGATCACCGGGCGGGTCATTCCGCCATAACGACCCTCGAAGAGCTGACCGTACTTGTCGACCAGGAAGTTGTATCCGATGTCGCACCAGCCGTTGGTTTGTGTGTGGTACCAGTAGATGCTCCGGACGATGTCGTCGGACTGGGTGGCCGTGTACGAGTTCGAGCCTGCCGTGTGGTGAACGAAGGCGATCTTCACCGCAGAGGCGTATCGCGGGCCGCAGTTGCGAAGGCTCTCGTTCGCTCCCCACTGGCTCCGGCGAGTGATCGCCGGCCGCGTGGCCATGGCCACCGCCGGCGCCGCGGCGAACAGCCCGCGAGCTGGAGCCGGCGGCGAGACTTTGGTAACCGGCGAGAAGGCCGGGTGGTGCGCGGTCCCTGAAGAAGGCTTCGACGCCGCCGTGCCCGACGTGTTCAGGAAAACGGCGCGAACGTTCTTCACGTCAACACCGTTCGGGACGTCGATGGCGAATCGTGAGCACCGGCCGCTGCCGACCCAGAGCAGCTCGGTGGAGTGGCGAACCGCGTGATGCTCCGGCGACTGTAGGTCCGGGCCCTCGGCCGGCGTGCTCTCGACTTCGGTCGACGCGCCAAGATCCCAGTTGGACGGGCCGACGCGGATGTGAGCGTCCACGTGCCCATGTCCATGCTGATCCCACGTCAGACCCATCGCGGTGAAGTTGATGGGGGCACAGGCCGTTCCGACGGGGCCCGAGGCGCTCGATCCGGCCGCTTTTCGTTTGGAGGGCTCGAGTGAGCTTGCCGACGGGCCCGACGGCTGCGACAGGTCCACGCGAACCGTTCGGGCAACCGTGGGCGGGGCGTGCTGAGGAGCGGTCTGGGCGGGAAGGGAGGCGGGCAACCACGAGGCCAGCGTCAACCCCACCACCGCCAGACCGATCGTTGCCGACCGGGCATGCCGGCGAGAAGACATGAACTAGTTATCGACGAGAGGGCTGGCCTCTTAAGACCTTCGTACTATCGCCAGCCGATGATCTTCGGTCTGGGGGCGGCGCTCGGTTGGGGACTGGCGGACTTCGGCGTCGCGATGGTCTCCCGGCGCATCGGCAGCTTCGCCACATTGCTGCTCGCTCAGCTCGGCGGCCTGATCCTCTTCACGGCGATGCTGGCGTTCCCCGCGTTTTCGCTGCCGCATTTTCACGTGGCCCTGCTGCTCCTCCCGGTATTCGGTGTGGGCGGCGCGCTGAGCTACCTCGCCTTCTATCGAGCGTTGCAGCTCGGCCCCATCGCGCTGGTCAGTCCGATCGTCGCCGGGTACGCCGCCATCGTGATCACGCTCTCGCTGGTCGTGCTGGGCGAGTCGGTATCGGTGCTGGCGCTGGCGGGTGCGATCGTGACGATCGCCGGCGTGGCGATTGCCTCGACCGACTGGAGACGGCTGCGGCAGGAACGACCGAAGGAGCGCGGCGGCATCTTCTTCGCGTTCCTGGCCATGGCGGGCTTCGGAGTCGGGTCGTTCCTCATCGCGAGCTTCGCCAAAGGGGCCGGGTGGTTCGGCGCGACCTATCTGTCCCGAATCGGGTCGGCGATCGCCCTGATCGTGATGGTTGCCTTCCTCGGGACCGGAAAGCTTCGCGAGAGCCGGCCGGGGACGGTGGCTTCCGCGCTCGTGATGGGGGTCCTCGACATCCTGGGGTTCGCTTCCTTCGCCGCGGGAAGCGAGCTCGGTTTCGTGTCGATCACCGCCGCCGCGAGCGTCACCTACCCGCTGCTGCCAATCCTCGGGGGGATCTTCTACTTCGGAGAGCGGCCCGCGCCGAATCAGTTCGCGGGTGTGGCCGTGGTGATCTGCGGGCTGGCCCTGCTCGCGTTCGGGCGCTAAACCCGCAAGCCGCGGAGCGAGGAGCTAGACGCGCTCCTTCTCGGTCTCGCCGCTTGGGTTCGGTTTCTTATCCTGCCCGATGATGCTGATTCGACCATCCGACTCCATGAACGCTGCCTTTACGTCCCCGAAGTCCTCCATGCCCTGGAGGCGGAGCGTCCCACGGAGCTCCTCTTCGGTGATGAGCTCCTTACGCATGTTTCGACGAATCAGCCTGCCGTCTTCGATGAGCTGAAGCTTCCGGGGTCGAATCAGCCGGGCCAACGGCTCGAACCGAAACGCCAGCCACGCGAGCAGCCAGTCCCAGAACACAATCGTGGCCACCAACACCAGCCCGTCAGCGATCGACTTGTAGTCGCTGGACATGGCGTTTTGGGCGGCGTCGGCGATGAGGACGATAACGATGAGATCCGTCACGCCGAGCGCACCGGTCTCTCTCTTCGTGACGACGCGCAGGACCAAGAAGATGAACAGGTAGACGATGGTCCCGCGAACGATGATCTCGAGAAGCGGCGTGTCCGGAAGGAACGTTTCCTTCCAGTCGATCGCCAGAAGTGCCGCCACTTGGTGCAGCGTACACTTCTCCTTCCCATGAACGCGGTTTCGTTATGAGTGCCGTGAGGACAACGGCTCAAGCCCGGTCGGCGGCGGGTCGCTCCGACCTGCGTTCGCTCCTCGAGTCGTTCGGCGGCCTGCGGGCCCTGGTCGTGGGCGAGGCCATGCTGGACAGCTTTCTGAAGGGGCCGGGGGAGCGGCTGTCCCGCGAGGCGCCGGTTCCGATCGTCGACGTCATCGAGCGCACCGATGTGCCGGGCGGCGCCGCGAACACCGCCGCGAACGTCCGGGCGCTGGGAAGCGACGTGACCTTCATCTCGGTGATCGGCGACGACCTCGAGGGCGCGCTCCTCAGGCGCGCGCTCGAAAAAGCAGGCCTGCCGATCGACGGCCTCCTCATGCAACGCGGCAGGAAAACGCTGGCCAAGCATCGCCTGCTCGGGTCGGGTCAGATGATCGCCCAGTTCGATCAGGGAACCACCGCTCCCATTCCTCCGTCGCTGGAATCCGCGTTCATCGAACGGCTGTCGCAGCGTTGGTCGGCCGCGGACGTCGTGATCGTCGCCGACTTTGGTTCCGGACTCATGACGCCGGGCGTTCGGGACGCCATCGCCGAGCTCCGGAAGGAGGGCGACCGGCGACTGGTGGTCGACGGACGAGACCCCCGGGCCTACGCCAGCGCGCGCCCGACCGCTGTCAAGCCGAAGTATGACGAGGCTGCTGCGCTGCTGGGGTTGCCTGCCGTGGAGGGAAGCCGAGCCCGCACCGACCAACTCACAGGCCGGGGCGAGGACCTGTTGAACGTCACCGGCGCCCGGATCGCCGCCGTCACCCTCGACGCGGACGGCGCCCTGGTGTTCGAACGCGGACATCCTCCCCACCGGACGTACACCCGGCCGATGCAGATCTCGAAGGCCGCTGTGGCAGGCGACACGTTCACGAGCGTGCTGGGCCTCGCCCTGGCGGCAGGCGCGACCACGCAGGCCGCCGCCGAGCTGGCGTCCGCTGCCTCGGCGGTCGTGGTGGCCAAGGAGGCCACGACCTGCTCCCCGGCCGAGCTTCGCCAGTACCTCTCGTCTGAAGGGAAATACGTCGGCGGTTGGTTGGGGCTGCGCGACGTGGCCGAACCGCTGCACCGTCAGGGCAAGCGAATCGTCTTCACCAACGGGTACTTCGACATCCTCCACCGCGGCCACGTTGCCCATCTGGCCCAGGCAAAAGCGCTCGGCGACGTTCTGGTGATCGGTCTGAACTCCGACGAGAGCATCCGCCGAGCGAAGGGTCGCGGCTGGCCGATCACGTCGATGGAAGACCGAATCGAGATCCTCGCCGCTCTCGATCCCGTCGACTACATCATTCCGTTCGACGGAGATACGCCCGTCGACTTGATCTCGGCGCTTCGACCGCACGTCTATGTCAAGGGCGCCGACCACGCCGATGATCGCCTTCCCGAGACCACCGTGGTGAAGCGTATGGGAGGCGACGTCGTCATTCTTCCGCTCGTCACCGACTTCTCGACAAGTACGATCGTCGACCGCGTCAGGCGGACAAACCGCTAGCCGCGCGCACCGTCCCGGCAGGCGGGGATACCAAATAAGAGGAGAAGGCCATGAACGAACAGGACGACGAAGACCGGCGGCCCGCGATCGCTCCGGACGATCCGACGGTTGAGGCGGACCAAGCAGAGCCGACCAAACCCGGCCCTGGTGACTCCGACGCGGCCGCCCCGCCCAGCGGCGACGAACCCGACGACGACGTGGTTCGCCCCGACTAGAGAGACGACGTGACGACACCGCTTTCTTCCCTCATCGACGAGATCTCGGGCGTCCAGGTCCTCGTCCTCGGCGACGTCGTGCTCGAGACCTACGTCCGTGGAACCACCGGCCGCGTGGCGCAGGAAGCCCCCGTTCCCGTGGTCGGGGTGGCCGAACGCGAATTCGTTCCCGGCGGTGCCGCCAACGTGGCGGTGAACGTGAAGGCCCTGGGGGGGCACCCGCGACTGCTGGCCGTGATCGGAGACGATGGGGACGGAGCCCAACTCCGGAACTCGTTGGGCCAACGCGGCGTCGGGGTGACGGACCTGGTCTCCGAACCCGGCCGGCGGACGCCGACGAGGACCCGCGTCGTCGCCGACGACCAACTTGTCGTTCGGCTCGACGAGGGTTCGGCATCGCCGGTCCGACCAGCAGCTGAGAGCGCGCTTCTGGAATCGCTCCGCTCGATCTCCGGTTCGGTCGACGCGGCCATCGTGACGGATCGTGGACTCGGGACGATGACCCCTGGGATCGTGCAGGCTCTCGCCGACCTTCGAGCCGGAACGCCGCGGCTCGTAGTGGTCGATGCGAAAAACCCGGCCGCGTACCGGGGCTCGGGCGTGACCGCGATGAGCCTCAGTTACGAGCGAGCCGCGAATCTCCTCGGGCTGGCCCCGGCGATGTCGGACGAAGAGCGAGCGAGCCAGCTGACTCCGGCCGCCGGACGCCTCCTCGACGCCACGGAGGCGGAGCTCGTCTCGGTCACGCTCGATCAGGACGGCGCGCTGGTTTTCGAGCGGAACCGGCCTCCCTATCACGCGGACGGCTGGGCAACGGGAGGACGCCGCGGCCGAGTTACCGGAGCCGGCGACGCCTTCATGGCGGCGTTCGCCATGGGTCTCGCGGCCAAGGCGGGCGCCGCACAGGCCGGCGAGCTGGCGTGGGCCGCCGCGACGGTCGTCGCGTCGAAGGAAGGTCCCGCCGCTTGTTCGGCGTTCGACCTCAAAGAGTTCGTGGCCGCGGACCAAAAGAGCATGCCGTTGGACCGGCTGTTGGCGCGGCTGGACTACTACCGCCGCCAGGGCAAGCGAATCGTGTTCACCGACGGGTGCTTCGACGTCGTGCATCGTGGACACATCACGTTCCTGAATCGGGCGAAGGGCTTGGGCGACGTGCTCGTGGTCGGGCTGAATTCCGACAAGAGCGTTGCGAGGCTGAAGGGGTCCGGACGGCCGATCATCCCGCTTGAGGATCGGATCGAGATCCTCACCGCGGTGTCAAGCGTCGATCACGTCATCCCGTTCAACGAGGACGCGCCGCTCAAGCTGATCCGGGCCATTCGGCCACACGTCTTCGTCAAAGGCGGCGATTACACGCGGGAGATGCTCCCCGAAGCGTCGGTTGTGGAGGAGCTCGGGGGGGCTGTTCAGCTCCTCCCGATCGTCGACGACCGCTCCAGCAGCGGCGTCATCGACCGTGTCCGGCGAGCCGGGGATCGGACGCCCGAGGGAATCCGCGCGGCCCCCTGACCTCCAGGTACCTCCAGGCGGCCATCCCGCCCCCCCAAAAGACCCAGTTCTCCCGTTAACCCCCGTCCATAGTGCGCCGATAGCTCTCAAGAAGCCTTCTATGGGGAATTAGGGGACTCATTGTCGGTCACGTTCAGCTCCGGTTTCAGTTCCGGTCCGGCGAGGGCCGTAAGCCGCCGCGCCCACCCCGTCAGGCGGTACACGGTGGCGGTCTGCTTGCTTGGCGCG
>DASVPT010000125.1:0-1641 GCA_036389535.1 Actinomycetota bacterium | reverse complement strand
CGCGGAAGCTGATATAGCCCAGCACAAGGACACCGATGAATTCTCCATCGGCGTCTTGGAGCGGCGTGGCAAGCGTGTTCACCCGCATCACGGGCAGATCGCTTTCGCCGTGCGCTTCGACGTAATCGAACGACGTGGCGACCGGACGCGTGAACGGCCGTGGCTCGATCTGGCCGAACAGCGGACGGAAATCTTCGGGAATGGCCTCGAGGACCGCTTTTTGAGCCTGCGCGTCTTCGATCACAAACGGAGCCAGATCAGTGAGCAGTCGTCTCCCGGTCTCGGACGTCGCAGTTCGTCGCCACGGGGTTCGGGTGAACACCTCCAGAATGTGCGACCCATAACCGAGCTCTTCCTCCCGAGGCGAGCCAAGAAACCGCTGAACCTCGGGCGACGCCCATACGAGCCGGTGGTCGCGATCGAGGAGGAACCCGGCCCACCGGAGTCGCTCGATCAACTCGGCCCAGTGGGCGAGCTCGGGATGCATGTTCTGGTCGATCATGTGCCCACGCCCACGCCCGCGTGGCGGAAGATCTGCCGGCGCGAAAAGATCTGACGGAGACGTTTCACCGCCTGCCGGTCGCCCGAGATGGTCAGCCTGCCCGCGGCGATTGCCGCCGATGTGCGGAGCTTCCCTGAGGCAATGCGCGCCCACGTCTGCTCGTCCGTGGTCACGATGGCCGACGGATCTTCCGCGCGACCGTCCCGGACCTCGATGGCCCCGTCGTCGACGACGAAGTGAAAGGCCGTGTCACCGACGACGTACTGGTAGGTCTCCGTGATGCCCTTCGTTGCCTCCCGGTTCGCGGCGCTGGCCATCCCCACCGCGGACCACCGCGCCTGGAAGGCTTGATCGGAGGTGAGCGGGCCGAGGCGTCGGATCCCCCAGACGATCAATGGAGTCATCGCCGTGGCCAGAGCGCGACCGTCCTCCGTGAGCTCGTAGACCTGTCGCGCGGCGGGAGGGGGGAGCTCTTTTCGCGTGATGATGCCGTCGCGTTCCAGCTCGCGGAGCCGCTCACTGAGGAGCTTGCGGCTGATCCCCGGCAGACCGTCAACGAGATCCGTGAACCGCCGCGGGCCCGGCCGCAACTCGCGGATGATGAGCAGCGTCCACCTGTTGCCCACCACGTCGACTGCCCGGGCCAACGCGCAGTACTGCTGGTATCGATGTTCAATCACGGTTTCCTTTCTATACCCCGTGATATCCGGAGTGAACCAAAAACCGTATCGAACGTTTGGGAGAGGAAACCTCACTGACAGGAATTACAGGTATGTCATTACGTCAGGCTGGTTCAGTAAGGTGGAGTCCGAGACCGATCTCCTTATTAATGCGAGATCTAGGGCGATCGGTAGGCAATGCGGGGCTATCGGCGAAGGAACGGTTCGACGTTCTGGTCCGGCCCTGGCGCCGGCGTCTCCGGCCGATATTCCTTTTCTGTTTCGGCTTGGTCATCGCCTCTTCTGTGGCGGGCCTGTCGGTGTCTGGGCTCCCGAGGTTCTTCTTTGGCTTCCTTACTGGTGGCACTGTCGCCGTTTACATCGCACTCCGGGACACTCCGCCGGGATACATCGAGAACTGGCGACTGGGAAGCGAGGGAGAGCGCCTTACCGGCCGGGCGCTACGACCTCTTGCACGCG
>DASVPT010000124.1:0-4530 GCA_036389535.1 Actinomycetota bacterium | reverse complement strand
GTCCAGCTGCCAACTGTAGGTCTTCTTCCACTTCGAGGAGGCGGCCGAGTAGGTGCCGTCCGAACAGGCCCCCGGGCTGGTCGCCGACAGCATGCCGGAGACCGCAGGCGCCCCGCGCTCATTCGGTGCCGACGCGCTCTGCGCGGCGGGCATGGCCGGACTGGCCAGCAAGCCAAGCAAAATCGCGTACGAGGCAGCACGAACCAGACGAAGCAAGGGGGTTCCTTTCGGTCGAATCGGGTCTTTTTCCTGCCTCGAGGTTCCTGGGAGGTTCCTCTTGGCCTTACAAACCTGTTATCGGCAAAACCGTGAGTTTTTCTCCAGCAACGACTCGCAGTTGGAGCCAAAAGTCGGAGTTGAACGTAGGCCGGGAGCCACCCGACGCACCAAGTGACTAGCTAAAAGGGCTCGCTATTCCTCCATGACGACGCGAACATCGCCCTTGCGCTCGAGCAACGAAAACGCCGTGATCTCGCCCTCGCGCCGGAAGACCAGCGACGTCGTGCTACCACCGACCCGCACGTTCCGGAGCTCCACCACATTCAGCCACGGCGGGAGGTGCGGTTTGTTCACCGTGAGCATGTTTTCGTGCCCCCGGGCCGAAAGCCCCAGGATGGCCTGGAGCATCAAGAACGGCGCTCCCGCCGCCCACGCCTGAGGGGAGCACGCCACGGGGTAGGCGACGGGCTGGTTCGGTGTCCGGCGGGTGAACCCACAGAAGAGCTCGGGCAGGCGCATGTAGTCGGCGTGCGTGGCGGCGTCGAAGATGGCGGTGGCCACGCGGTTCGTGGCCTTGAGGAACCCGTATCGCTTCAGGCCGGCGGCGATCAGAGCGTTGTCGTGAGGCCAGACCGAACCGTTGTGGTAGCTCATCGGGTTGTACGCGGCCGCGCCCTTGCTCACCGTGCGTATCCCCCACCCGGAGAACATGTCGGGTTGCAGCAGCCGGCGGGCCACGCCTTCGGCCTTGCCGGGATCGATGATGTTCGCGTAGAGGCAATGGCCGGGATTGCTGACGATGGTCCTGACCTGCTGCTTCTCGCCATCAAGCGCCCCGGCGAAGAACTGCTCATCGTCCATCCAGAACGCCTGGTTGAACCTCACCTTGAGCGCCTCGGCCTCGCGCCGAAGCCGGCGCGCCGTTTCGGGGTCGCCCAGGACCTCGAACACGTCGGCGACGCGCTCTTTCGCCATGTAGACGTAGCCCTGGACCTCGGCCAGGGCGATGGGCGGCTCCGCCAGACGGCCGTCTGCGTGCGCCACCGAGTCGAAGGAGTCCTTCCATCCCTGGTTCTCACTTCCCCGGGGCGACCTGCACCGGTACTCGACGAAGCCGTCGCCATCGCGGTCCCCCCACGTGTCGATCCATTCGAGGGCGGCCCGGACGTTGGGCATCAGCTCCCGGGCGAATTCCAGATCCCCGGTCCACCGGAAGTACTGCGCATACAGAAAGACGAAGAGCGGCGTGGCATCGACCGAACCGAAATAGCGGTGATGCGGGATGCCGCCCGCCCCCGCCAGCTCACCCCTTCTGATCTCGTGGAGGATCTTGCCTGGTTCCTCGTCCCGCCACGCGTTCTCCTCTGTTCCCTGATGGCGCGCCAGGAGGCGCAGCGCCTCCCGGGCCGGCGTCGGATTCACGGCCAGAAGCTGATGAGAGGCCACCAGCGAGTCGCGCCCGAAGATGGCCACGTACCAGGGGATCCCGGCGGCGAGGACGGCCCCGTCGTCGGTGGCCGTGTAGAGGGCCCGGAGATCCCTGAGACCTCGGGTCAGGAGCTGGTTGAAGACCTCGTTGTCCGTGACGATCTGGGTGGATTCCCGCTCCCACTCCTCGTAGGACCGCCGGAGCTGGTGCATGGCCCCGTCGAACTCGACAGGCGAAGGCCGGGCACCGTCGAGGACCGGCTCGATGGTGGTGGCGATGAGCTTGGTCTGATGTGGGGCAAGCCGAACGACGAATTCCGACTCGATTCGGTCACCGACGACCTCGAGCCGGTCCGGCTCGGGGTCAAACTCGATGAGCGTCTCCCTGAGGACGCCGTCCTGCCCCTTGTAGCCGAACCCGGCTCGCCGGTGGTCCGTCCACGGAGCCTCGTAATGCCCGGCGAGGCCGGCGGTCAGGCCTCGTACCTCGAAGATGTCGGCGAAGTCGGCGGCGAGCGAGAACTGCACCGTGACCTCAACCGGATGCGAGTTGTAGTTCTTGATCCGAACCCGCTCGAACACCCGGCCATTGATGGCGCGCACTCGGCGGATGTTGAGCGTCTGCTGCCGCGTTCCGACGTCGCCGTTCGAGTAGATGTCGGGGTTGGTCAGGTCGATGTACGACATGTAGCCGCGCTCCGCGGAGGATGAGAGCAGGATCGGGTCGCGGCCCGACAGATGCATCATGAAGTGAGAGAGGAACCTCGTATCGCGGTGATACAGCCCCAGGCCGTACTCCTTGCGATCGTCCAGGTTCCCTTCCATGTCGGAATAGAGGAAGGTCTCCCCTTCCTTGACCGCGAGGACCTTGCTGGCGATGTCGGCAAGGAGCGCCGGAACGGAAGCGCGAACGCGTGGTTCTGCGTCCGTCTGTGAGGCTCGGTTCGCGTCGATCTGAGCGTTCGTTTCGCTCATCTGGCAACCAGTCCCCGCCGTGACTACCGAGCCCCGTCGCCCGAGTCTATGAGTGGGTCATTACCTACACAATGACATTCGTCATTCAGGCGGACGGACTTAGGACCTATCTGGAGACGGGTGGGGGGATGAGCCACAGGCCCATCACGATCTCGTCCTGATATCCGAAGGACTTCTTGGAGTGTCCCGTGAGCCGGCCCTCTTCCTGAAAGCCGAACTTTCGGTAGAGCGCCCTGGCCGACTCGTTGTCCGGATACACGGAAAGAGCGAGCTTCTCGATGCCCATGGTGCGAGCCCAGTTGATGGCCTCTCGCATCAGCGCGGATCCGACACCCGCTCCTCGGCGATCGGGTCGAACCGCCATCCCAAGGGTCGCGATATGCCGAGTGGCCGGGCTTTCTTCCCTGGTTACCTCGAGATGGCCGATGACTCGCCGCCGCTCCATCGCCACGAGGGAGGCTTCCTGCTCCGTCCACGAACGCCGAAATCGCCGGCGGTGGTACCTGACGGATCCGCCCACGCTCTCCGCGCGAACGAATCGGCGTTCGGCCACGACCAGCCGCCACAGGTCCAGGACCGACCGCGCGTCGCGGGGGCGAGCCGGCCGGACAATGAAGGCTGGCCGGTCGCGGCGCCGTCGGCGGCGCGACGACGCCTCAGGCTTCGTCGTCATCCAGCCGGTCCATGGACTCCGGGGCGCCGACGCCGATCAGGCGAAGCGCCGAGGCGATGACCTCCTTGGTCGCCACGCACAACGCCAGCCGTGCCGCGGTCAGATCGTCGTCGTCGCCGATCACGCGGCACTCCGTGTAGAAGCGGTGGAAGTCGGCCGCGAGCTGCTCCGCATATTTGGTCAGCCGGTGCGGCGCCAGCGTTTCGCACACCAGCGAGACGACCTCGGGCCATTCGCTGAGCCGCCGGATCAGGTCGAGCTCTGATTCCTGCGTCAGGACCCCGAGGGGGGCATCGGTGGCAGGCTTCTCCGGAACCCCCCGGTCCTTCGCCAAGCGGAGGATGCTGGCGATCCTGGCGTGCGCGTACTGCACGTAATAGACCGGGTTGTCCAGGCTCTGCCGTTTGACCGCTTCGATGTCGAAATCGAGGGGCGAGTCCGCAGACCGAGACAGCAGTGAGTACCGAGCTGCGTCGGGCCCGACCTCGTCGAGGAGCTCGTCGAGCGTGACGAACTCGCCGGCCCGCCGGCTCATCCGGGCCGGTTCGCCGCCCCGGTAGAAGGTGACGAGCTGATACAGGAGGATCCGGACGCGACCCGGATCGATCCCGAGCGCCTGGGCCGCCCCCATCATTCGCTTGAGGTCGCCGTGGTGGTCCGCGCCCCACACGTAGATCAGGCGGTCGAACCCACGCTCCACCTTGTGAATGAGGTAGGCGCAGTCCTTGGCGAAGTACGTCGGTTCCCCCGTCTGGCGAATGAGGACCCGATCCTTGTCGTCTCCGAACGTGGTGGCGCGAAACCAGGTGGCCCCATCGGAGTCGTATACGTGGCCCGCCCGGCGAAGGCGCTCCACAGCCGCGCTCACCAACCCCATTCGGACGAGCGAGCCCTCGGTCACCCACGAATCGAACCGAACGCCGAACCGCGCCAGCGTCCTCTCGATACCCTTCAGCATCAACCGGTGGCCCTCGTCGCGGAGGATCTCCCGCCTGCGCTCGGGGTCTTCGCTGAGCAGGCGGTCGCCGAACTCTTCCGCGAGGTCGCGGCCCGCGTCGACGAGGTACTCGCCCTGGTAGCCGCCCTCGGGTATCTCGGCCTCGATACCGAGCTGCTGCTGGTACCGCGCCTCGAGCGACTGGGCGAACAGCTCGACCTGTGTGCCGGTGTCGTTCCAGTAGTACTCGCGCTCGACGGCGTAGCCGTCCGCTTCCAGTGCGTTCGCCAGCGAATCC
>DASVPT010000123.1:0-2752 GCA_036389535.1 Actinomycetota bacterium | reverse complement strand
TCGGCGCGGCGAAGAGTCCTCGATCCAGGTCGCCGTCCGTCAGGCGCTTGCCCCCGACCAGCACCTTGCCGCCCTCTTTCTCCACATCCTGGACGGCCTTCTCGAATGTCTCGAGGGCTCGGTCATTGATGACCGGGCCGGTGTAGGTGTCGCGGTCCAGCGGATTGCCGACCTTCACGTTCGACGTCTTCTCCACGAGCCGCTGGATGAAGTCGTCGTACACGGGTCGCTCGATGTAGACGCGTGACGCGGCCGAGCACTTCTGGCCGCTGAACCCGAACGCCGAACGCATGACGCCCTCGGCGGCCTCGTCGATGTCCGCTTTCGAGGACACGATCACCGGGTTCTTGCCGCCCATCTCGCAGATGGCCGGCTTGGGGTAGTCCTTCGCGAAGTTCTTGTAGATCTGCATCCCGACTTCGTACGAACCCGTGAAGGTCAGGCCGTCGACGTCCGGGTGTTGCCACAGCGCCTGGCCGACCACCGAACCCGGGCCGGTCAGGATGTGCAAGGCGCCGGCGGGCACGCCTCCGTCGGTCAGCGCTTGGTGGAGCTTCAGCGCGGTGAAGTAGCCCTGATGGGAGGGCTTCAACACCACGGTGTTTCCGGCGACCAACGCGCCGCCGGCCGGGCCCCCCGCAAGGGCCATTGGGAAGTTGAAGGGGCTGATGACCGCCCAGACCCCGTACGGCTTCATGACGCTTCGGTTGTGCTCCTTCTCGGAGAGCGCCTCCATTGGAAACGCAAAGCCGTCGTTGTCCTCGATCTGCTTGCAGTAGTACCGGATCAGGTCGGCGGTCTCCTCGACGTCGCCGAGCGCCTCGAGGCGGCTCTTGCCGACCTCGACCGACATGAGCGCCGCGAGGTGATACACGCGCTCAGAGATCACATCCGCCGCCTGGCGCATGATCTTCACGCGCTCCTGCCACGGCATTCCCGACCACTCGGGAGCGAAGGCCTTCGCCCCGGCCACGGCGTCGTTGACGTCCTGCTCGGTGGCCCGGCCGAAATACCCGATGAGGATGTCGCGATCGATCGGCGAGCGTTCCTCGTCGTATCCCTCGCCCTCGCGGGCCTCGCCGTTCACAAAGTAGTGATGCTTTTCGCCGAGCCAGGAGGACTTGACCTCCTCCGCCGCCTTCTCGTACGCGGCGTGGAGCTCTTCGTTGTCGGCCCGCATCGTCGCGTAGGTGATCTTGACTCTTGCCATCAGCCCGCCTCCAGCATGTCTCGAAAGGAACCGCGACCGATGTTACTCGCTGCCCCACGGCGGCGGCTTTCCACGGCAGGGGAGGCGCGCTCGAGCGATGAGCCTCCGGGTAGTGTGAACCGATGGGCGACCAGACGATCTCACGGCGCGCGCGGCATGCTCGACAGCTGTTCGCCGGGCTCCCGTCGACGTACGACGCGCTCGGCGCCGCGGTCTCCTTTGGGCAGGACCCCCGGTGGCGGCGGTTCCTGGTCTCCCGGCTGAATGTCGGCCCGGGCTCGACCGTGCTGGACGTCGCCACCGGCACGGCTGCGGTGGCCATCCAAACGGTTCGGCGGACCGGCTCGAGCGTCGTCGGATTGGATCAAAGCGAGCCGATGCTCCGAGAAGGAATGCGGCGGGCGGCGCGGGCCGGTGTGCGCCCCAAGGTTCGCTTCGTGATTGGCGGCGCGGAACGCCTCCCGTTCGAAGACGGGGCGTTCGACGCCGTCTCGTTCGCCTATCTCCTCCGATACGTCGACGACGTCGGTGTGGCGCTGAACGAGCTGGCCAGGGTGGTGCGTCCCGGTGGGGTGATGGCGGCGCAGGAGTTTCACGTCCCCGACAACGGGGCGCTGCGTGCGCCGTGGAGGCTCTACACGAAATACGTGATGCCGCCGCTTGGGCGGCTGGTGTCGCCTGAGTGGCGAGACGCCTTCAAGTTCCTGAGCGGCAGCATCCCGGACTTCTATCGCCGGAATCCGCTCGAGGAGCAGCTCGAATTGTGGCGGGCCGCGGGGATCTCCGACGTTCGGGCGCATGTCATGTCGCTCGGCGCCGCCGTGGTGATCTGGGGACGAAAGAGTGGCTCGCCGTAGCGCTCGGGTCGCGCCCGCGGCCCGAGAAGGGGAGCCGCCGCCTGCGGCGGCACGTCCCGCGTTCTACGCCCTCCGGTCGGGAGGATGGCGCGACTTCGTCACGCTGCTGCACGTCCCCTACACGGCCTGGCATCTTTCGTACGTGGCCATCGGTGCGGCGGTCGCCCCGGCAGTCGACATCCAACGGCTCGCCGCGACGCTGACCGGCTTCTTCCTCGGCGTCGGGCTCACCGCCCACGCGCTCGACGAGCTCAACGGGAGGCCGCTTCGGACGAAGATCTCGGATCGAACGCTGTGGGCCATCGCCGTCGTCGGGTTGGCCGCCGCGGTGGCGCTCGGGGTCGCGGGCGCCGCACACGTCTCGTGGTGGCTTGTGGCCTTCGTCGCGTTCGGCGGGTTCATCGTCCTCGCGTACAACCTGGAGCTGTTCGGCGGCTTGTTCCACTCGGATCTTTGGTTCGCGGTGTCGTGGGGCGCTTTCCCCGCGTTGACCGCGTCCTTCGCCCAGACGGCGACGATCACGCCCGACGCGGTTCTTGTGGCCCTCGCTTGCCTATTCCTGTCGGCGGCGCAGCGCCGGCTCTCCACGCCGGTTCGACAGCTCCGCAGGAGGATCGCCTCGGTGGAGGGACGAATGGTCTTTCGCGACGGTACGGAGGCCGCGGTCGACGAGACGGCGATCAGG
>DASVPT010000122.1:0-2916 GCA_036389535.1 Actinomycetota bacterium | reverse complement strand
CGATCGGCTCAAGCGCCTTTCGGACTGGCTTCACGCGGGCGAGCGAAAGTTCCTGTTCGAGCTGCTGGTGCCCGCCGAGCCGCAGCAGCTCGAACGGGTCGGGGGAGACCAGGACGCGTTCGACAGGGAAGTCCGACCAGGTCTGATGCTCACCACGATCGATGAGGTGCGGGCGGCTGGCGTCGAGCCGGACATCTGGAAGATCGAGGGTCTCGACCGCCGGCAGGACTGCGAGCGCGTGGCCGAGCGTGCCAGGGCCGGAGGCCGCGACGGCGTCGCATGCGTGGTCCTGGGCCGCGGGGCGAACGACGAGGCGGTCATCCACTGGCTTCGTCAGGGGGCGGGAGTCCCCGGCTATGTCGGATTCGCCATCGGGCGGACCATCTGGTGGGACGCGCTGAAGGCCTGGCTGGGTGGCGATGCCGAGCGGTCCGTGGCGGTCAAGCAAGTCGCGGAGAACTACCGGCGCATGGTTGACGTTTACACCGCTGCTTCCTGACCGCTAGAGTTCGGGCCCGGGTCCCGCTATGGGCGGGGAGGAGGACTGAGTGGCCGTCATCAAGACCATCGATCTGTGGGGGGTCTCCACGGAGTCATGGCGCGACGCCGCCGCCCAGGCCCTCGCTGAGGCCGGCAAGACGCTACGCGGGATCGAGGAGATGGACGTTCTCGAAACCTCGGCGACCGTCGACGGCGACAAGATCAAGGAGTACCAGGCGCACGTAAGGATCAAGTTCCGGATCGAGCGCTAGCGGCGGCGGGCGAACCGCCGGATAGAATCCGGCCAGTGCCGGCGACGATTCTGGTCGGGACCCAGTGGGGGGACGAGGGCAAGGGGAAAGCGACCGACCTCCTCTCGGGCCAAACTGACTTCGTCGTTCGGTATCAGGGTGGAAACAACGCCGGGCACACCGTTCTTGCCGGCGGTCATCTCTTCAAGCTGCACCTGATTCCCTCGGGCATCCTGTATCCGCACGTCACGTCGGTCATCGCCGACGGCGTGGTCGTGGATCCGGGGGTGCTCCTCCAGGAGATGGATGCGCTCGAGGAGCGTGGCATCGACACGTCCCGGCTGCTGGTCTCGGGAAACGCCCACCTGATCATGCCGTACCACCGTGAGCTCGACCGGCTCACGGAGCGCTATCTGGGCAAATACGGCCTGGGCACGACCAAGCGAGGCATCGGCCCGGCGTACGCGGACAAGGCCGCCAGGATCGGGCTTCGAGTCCAGGACCTCTCCGACGAGAAGATCCTTCGCCAGAAGCTGGAGGTGGCGTTGAAGGAGAAGAACGCCATCCTCACCAAGGTCTACAACCGTCTTCCCCTGGATCTCGATCGGATCTGCCAGGAGTACGTGGGGTACGGGAACAGGCTCCAGCGTCACGTCGCCGACACGAGTGCCGTCCTCTATCGAGCCCTTCGAGGCGGGAAACGGGTGCTTCTGGAGGGCGCGCAAGGCACGCTGCTCGACCTCGATCACGGGACCTATCCCTTCGTCACGTCTTCCAACCCAGTCGCCGGCGGCGCGCTGGCGGGTTCGGGGCTCGGGCCGAAGGAGGTCGACGCCGTCATCGGCGTGACGAAGGCATACGTAACAAGGGTCGGGTCGGGGCCGTTTCCAACCGAGGACACGGGCGAGGTGGGGCGGCATCTGGGTGAACGCGGACAAGAAGTGGGGACGACCACCGGACGGGCTCGCCGGTGCGGGTGGTTCGACGCCGTCTTGCTTCGGTACGCCGCTCGCGTCAACGGGTTGACGGAGCTCTTCCTCACGAAGCTCGACGTGCTCTCCGGCCTGGCGAGCGCACAGATCTGCACGGCATACCGGTACGAGGGAGGGGTCTACGACGACTTCCCGCCGCATCAGTCGATCTTTCACAAGGCCGAGCCCATCTACGAGGAGCTGGAGGGGTGGACCGACGATCTCGGGTCCGCCGAGACCTTCGAGGCACTTCCGAATGCCGCCCAACGGTACGTCGGCCGCATCGCAGAGCTGTCCGGCGTCCCGGTGCGTCACGTGTCGGTGGGACCGGCGCGCGAACAAACGCTGGGGATCTCCACGCCATGAAGGTCTTGGTGGTGGGCGGTGGGGGCCGAGAACACGCGATGTGCTGGGCGCTGTCGGAGAGCTCAATCGCCGGGCAGCTGTACTCGGCGCCCGGCAACGCGGGTATCGCCGAGATCGCGACACTGGTCCCGATCTCGGCCGGGGACATCCCCGGATTGGTCGACTTCGTGGAGCGCGAATCGATGGATCTCACCGTGGTTGGACCCGAGGCGCCGCTGGTTGCCGGGCTGGCCGACGAGCTTGCGGAACGCGGGCACGCCGTGTTCGGGCCGACGCGCGACGCGGCCAGGGTCGAGGGGTCCAAGGCGTGGTCAAGAGCCCTCTGTGAGAAACACGGCATTCCGTCACCACGTTCCAGGGAGTTCGAGCACATCCGCCCGGCGCTCGACTACCTGGAGGAACTGGAACCGCCCTACGTGGTGAAGGCGGATGGGCTCGCGGCGGGGAAGGGCGTCACCGTTTCGGAGGACCGCGCGACGGCGCAGCGTGCCCTCCAGGATTCGTTGGTTCACGGCGTCTTCGGCGAGGCGGGCCGGAAGGTTCTGGTCGAGGAATACCTCGAGGGCTCCGAGGTGTCTGCCATGGCGCTGGTCGACGGCGCCAACGTGGTTCCGCTGGCGCTCGCCCAGGATCACAAGCGGGCGTTGGACGGTGACCGGGGTCCGAACACGGGTGGCATGGGAGCCTTCAGCCCTGTTCCCTGGGTGGATGCCGCGACGGAGGGATCCATCGTCGAGTCGGTCCTCCGCCCGGCCGCTCGTGCCCTCCAGGAAGAGGGCCTCGCATACCGGGGGGTCCTGTTCGCCGGCCTGATGGTCACCTCGGACGGACCCAAGGTCCTCGAGTTC
>DASVPT010000121.1:0-4040 GCA_036389535.1 Actinomycetota bacterium | reverse complement strand
GTTCGTACGGGCGCCGTGCGGAACGTGCGGTGGGATCACCGCGACCTGCCCGCGGCGCAGGGTCCTCACGTCACCGTCGAGGTTGAACTCGAACTCGCCGTCGATGACGATCGTGAACTGCTCCTCCTCGTGGGTGTGCATCGGCGCCTCCGTGTCCGGAGCGAACTGCACGAAGTTCACCAACACTCGTTCGCCCAAGACCGGCCGGAAGGTCAGGCCCTTCACGTACTCCAGAAGGTCCACGTCGGTTTCGAGCTCCACGTAGCGTCCGGGGATGAGCTCGTGCCCTGCGGGCGGCTTCTCGACCGCGAAATACCGCGCGCCCTCGTCCTCGGACATCTCAGGCTTCCTTCGTCGACAGGAGGGCTCCGAGCCGACGGGCCCCCTCGTCGATCTCGTCGTCCGCAATCTTGCTGAAGGCCAGCCGGATGTTCGACCGGCCGCGTCCATCGGGGTAAAACGGGACGCCGGGGACGAAGGCGACTTTCTGCTCCATCCCTCGCTGCGCCAGCGAAACCGAGTCGGCACCCTCGGGAAGCGTCAACCAGGTGAAGAAACCGCCGCGTGGCCGAGTGAACGCGATGTCATCGGGAAGCCATCGCTCCAGGGACGCCATGAGCAGGTCCCACCGGCGTCGGTAGAGCTCCACCGCTCGCGCGTTCTGTTCCTCCAGCAATCCGCGGCGCCCGTACTCTTCGAGGAGCCGCTGCCCCAGGGCGCCGGCGCACTGGTCGGTGTTCTGCTTGGCCATGGTGAGCTGCTCGACCACCTCCGCGGGGCCGGCCGCCCACCCGAGCCGGACGCCCGGGAAGAAGGTCTTGGAGAACGTCCCCGACTGGACGACCACGTCGGGCCCCAACGCCCAGAGACTTTCCTCGCGCTCGTGCGCGAACCCCAGCTCGCGGTACGCGACGTCCTCGATCACGAGCACCCCGTATTTGCGAGCGAGCTCCACGACCCGTCCTCGCCGGTCGCGAGCGAGACTTACACCGGCGGGGTTCTGGTGATCGGGGATCGTGTACAGGAGCTTCGGCCGCTTCTCCCGCAGAGCGACTTCGAGCGCGTCCACGTCGAGGCCGCCCTCGTCCATCGGAATCGCTCGCACCTCGGCCTCGAATGAGCGGAAGGCCATGATCGCACCGAGATATGTCGGGCCCTCCACGAGGACGAGGTCGCCCGGATCGAGCAGCGCCTTTCCGGCGAGCTCCAGGCACTCGATGGCGCCGCTCGTGATCAAGAGCTCTGCCGGTTCGGGCCGGTGGCCCTCACGTTGCTCCAGGCGCGACGCGATGAACTCGCGGGGACCCGGAAGCCCCGCGGTGGGGGCGTACTGAAGCGCCGACGCGTCGCCGGATTCAATGAGCTCGCGCAAGAGGTCCGCGATGACCTGCCCGGGGAACGTCGAGGGGTCGGGGAAGCCGCCGGAGAAGGAGATCAGGTCGGTGGCGTTCGCCAGGGCCAGAATGGCCGCGAGCCCCTCACCGACGTCACCGCGAGTCCTGGTGGCGAACAACTCGGCCCACCGCCTCTCCACCGTCTGAACGTCACTCGCCATGGCCATGGGACACTCCTGAAGGTTGTCTGCCTGTGATTCGTAACGGTAGCATGATCCCGTTCCACGCTATCCGTTCGGATGCGTATCAGCGACTCGAGGATCCGAATGAAAGATATCTCGTCGGCAGGCCTCGCGATTGACCGCAGGGATGAACCGACAGAACGGTCGGGCGACTCGACTCTGGACGCCGCCGACCTGGCGATCTTGCGGGTCCTTGTAGAGGACGCCCGCATCTCGCGCCGGCGTCTCGCACAGATGGTCGGCATGTCCGCCCCCGCGGTCGCGGATCGCCTCGGGCGGCTGGAGCGCACGGGCGTCGTCCGCGCGTACCGGGCCGAGATCGACCGAGGCCTTCTTGGCTACCCACTCGTCGTGTACGTGGGAGTGGTCACCGTCCAGGGAGCGGATCAATCGCGAGTCGTGATGAAGCTGCGATCGCTTCCCGAAGTCGAAGACGTCCAGCTCGTGACCGGCCCAAAGGATTTGCTGGTGCGGCTCCGGCTGCGTGACACGGCACATTTGCGCGAGTGCCTGTTCGACCGAATGTGGACCATGGAGGGTATAGAGAGAACGGAGACCTATATCAGCCTCGGGGCGATGGAACCGAAAGGCTTCGACGCCGAGCTGCTGGACGTGATACGAACGGAACGGGAGGCGATTCGAGTTGTGTGAGATGGTCGTTTCTGCTTGGGAAGAACCGGTCCCCTTCGAACAAGTGAGACCGTGGGCGCTCGAGGTCGAGCGGCTCGGGCTGAGCGGCTTCGGCTGGGGCGCCGCATGGGTGGACGAGTCGGCCGCCCGCGTCGCCGTATACAAGGACACGGGTGCGCTTCGAGACGATCCGCGGGCGCAGGCCGCCCTGGAGGGTGTCGAGTCCCGCCGGTGGGCGGTCCACTTCCGTCGTCCGTCGCGGCTCTCCACCGTTGACATGGCGGATACCCAGCCGTTCCTCGCCGAGGAGGGGGCGTGGGCCTTCTCCCACAACGGCGAGTTTCGCCGCCACAACGAGTTCCGGACCCAGCTGAGCGGCTCGCTCCAAGGACGCGCCGACAGCGAGGTGGGATTCCGGCTGTTCGAGCAACTCCGCCGAGAGGGACTCTCCGAAGAGGAAGCGATCGAGGAGACGCACCGGCGTCTCGAGGGCCACGGGAACGTCGTCTATCTCAGCGCGGATGGGAAGACGGTGGTGCGCGCGGCGAACCGGCACAATCCGGTCTGGACGTTCGATATGAACGGCGGGCGGTGGGCGGTGACGGCGCTCCATTCGCCCGATGAGTCGCTGTTCGACATGATCTTCCGCGACGCGGAGAACCGAGTCGAGGCGGAGGTCCCAAGCCAGATCGTGGTGGCCGAGGCCATCCGCGAGCCGGCCCACCGCTAAGCGCGGGGTTCGTTCATCGGGACGGAGAAGAGGGGAGACATCGTGGCGAAGGACCTTGAGAGAGTCGCGGTCGGGAAGAAGGGGTTCGTCGCGGACCACGGGCTGGCGTCGGACGAGCGAACCCAAGCGGGCGAGCGCGCGATGGAGCGGATCCGGAAAGAGGGCATCAAGACCGTCAGGATCGGTTGGGCCGACCAGCACGGGATTCCGCGCGGGAAGTTCATGTCAGTGCAGGACTTCGAGATGTCGCTTGGAAACGGAATCGACTTCTCTGGCGCGACGATCGTCATGGACACCACCAACCACCTGTTCGGACAGTCGTTCGCCGAAGGCGGCGGGTTCGACGTTCCGGAGATGACGGGGTTTCCTGATGTGGTCCTGGTCCCGGACCCGACCACGTTCAGGGTTCTGCCGCACGCGAGCCAGACCGGATGGGTCCTTTGCGACATGTTCTTCTCGAACGGCAAGCCGGTGCCGTTCTCTACGCGGCGACTGATGCAAGACCAGCTGGCGAAGCTTCGGGACTCCGGATATGAGTTCATCTCCGGGCTCGAGGTCGAGTTCTACATCGTTGTCAGACCCACCCGTGAGATCCAGCTTCACGAGACCGGCTATCCGCCGCCCACCTTTCCCGTCACGATCGCCGAGCACGGCTACCAGTACCTGTCGGAGACGCGGCTGTCGGGCGTCAACCAGATCCTCACGATCCTCCGGGACGCCTACGAGATGCTCGAGCTGCCCATCAGGACGATGGAGGACGAGTGGGGGCCCGGGCAGATGGAGTTCACGTTCGACCCGATGCCCGGCATCGCCTCGGCCGACGCGATGGTCCTGTTCCGAGCGGCGACCAAGCAGATCTGCGAGCAGAACGGATACCACGCCACGTTCATGTGCCGCCCGGCGCTGCCGCACTTCTTCTCATCGGGATGGCATCTTCATCAGTCCCTCCAGGCGGGCGACGGATCCAACGCGTTCATGGGAACCGACGGGAATCTCCTCTCCGAAGTCGGCAACCAGTACCTCGCCGGGCTGCTTGAGCACGCCGTCCCCATGACTGTGTTCACGACCCCGACGATCACCGGATACAAACGGTTCAAGCCGTAT
>DASVPT010000120.1:0-2144 GCA_036389535.1 Actinomycetota bacterium | reverse complement strand
CTGGCCGTCGACCTCGGCGAACGAGGACTTCATGACAGGGATCGCCTCGAGCGCGCGCAGGATCGCGTAGCCGATGAGGTGCGTGAAGCTGACTTTTCCGCGTTGGGCGAGGAAGCCGTTGATGACCCGGCGGTTCTCCTCGAGCAGCTTGGCCGGAACGAACCGGAAGGACGTGGCCGTCGGGATCGACAAGCTGGCTTCCATGTTCCGGACGATGCGTTCGGCGCCGAACCGAATTCGCTCAGCGCCCTCCGGAATCCGGCTGGACCCTGAACCCGATTCCGCACCAGGTGCCTGCGACGGTCCCTCCCTTTCGGTCGGGGCCGTCTCCGGCTTCGTCGTCGCGCCGGCTTCCGTATCGGCACTGGCTTCGACCGCGGCCTCCGTCGCGACCGACGCGCTCCCGTCTCCCAGCGGTTCGCCGTCGGGGCTGGGGTGGAAGTCGGAGAAGAACTCTCGCCAAGCCTCGGTGACGCCTTGAGGGTTCTCTCGGAACCGGCGGTACATCTCGTCGACCAGCCACATGTTCGGCCCGAGGGCCGACGGGTCGATCTCGGTGTGCTCGGTCATAGGTTCCTCTGTCGGCGCGAACGCGCCTCAATACCTTGAAACAAAAGGAGCGTAGCTCTTACTCCACGCGGAGCGACTCGACCGTTTCGCGGAGCCCGTCCTCCAGAGCGGTCCACGGCTTCCAGCCGAGCTCCTTCTCCGCGAGCCTCCAATCGAGGGCGCTGCGCGCGAGGTCGCCGGCCCGAGGCGGCCCGAAGGCCGGCTTTCCGCGAAATCCGACGACGTCCGCCAGCAACTGATAGATCCGGTTCACCGGCGTCTCCAGTCCGGTCCCGACGTTGTAGAGCCCTCCGGAGCCACGTTCGGCCGCCAGCGAGAACGCGTGGACGGTGTCGTCGACGAACAGGTAGTCGCGGGTCTGGTTGCCGTCCCCGAAGATCGTGGGCTGCTCGCCCGCCAGCATCTTCGACGCGAAGATCGACACCACGCCCGCCTCGCCGTGGGGGTCCTGACGCGGTCCGTAGATATTGGCCAACGCCAGTGCGGTGAAATCGACGTCTCGTGCCTCGCGGAAAAACCGCAGGTAATCCAGGGCCACGCTCTTCGAAATCCCATAGGGCGAGACCGGCCTCGCTCCTCGCAGCGCCGTCTCCTTGACCGGGAGGTTTCGTGGTTCGCCGTAGAGCGTGCCCCCGGACGCCGCAAAGACGACCTTTCGGACGCCCCGCGACGCCGCGGCCTCGAGTACGTTCAACAGCCCGATGATGTTCACTCCCGCGTCGAGCATGGGGTTCTGCACGGAGATCGCCACGGATGACTGAGCCGCGAGATGCATGAGAACCTCGGGCCGGTGGCGGTCGAGGACCGTCGCGATCCCCTCCAGTCGAATGTCGAGGTTGTAGAACGTGAACTGCTGCCCGTATCCCCTGGCCTCGACGAGGTTCGCGATCTTGCCCGTCGAGAGGTCGTCCACGCCAACGACCCGATGCCCTTCGGCGAGGAGCCGGTCGCTCAGATGCGAGCCGATGAAGCCGGCAGCGCCGGTGACCACGACGGTGCTCACGGAGGTGGAGGTTAGCGCGAACGAGCCGGGCTACCGGCGGGCAACCGGAATGACGAACTTCAGCGCCGTGTGGGAATCGGAGAACCGCACCACCTTGGTGTCGACCAGACCTGCAGCGACCCCCTCTTCGATGACCACGACGTCCTTGATCTCCGGCCGGCCCTTCGGGGAGACCACCCAGACCGCTCCGTTGCGCTTGATGTACGGCTCCACCCGATGGAGCCTCTTCAGGTCGCGCGGCGTATCGGCCGCCAGGAACACCATGTCGGATGCCTTCCGGAGCCGGCCGGCGGAAACGTCCGCGCCGTGAGCGCGAAGCTCATCGATGAGGCCGGGGTCGTCCACGCCGACCACGCTGATGACGAACCCTGGCTTGACGCCGAGCTTCTCCAGGCGGCTCTTCGGCGATCGGATGCTGTCCGCCCACTTCGCTGCCTTCGCACCAAGCTCGAACCTCGCCGTCCCGCCGGGGAACCGAACGCGAAGCGCCCCATCGTTGGCCTGAACGGATCGGATGTCGTTGCGAGGAATCGACAGACGAAAGTCGCCCCGAAACAGCAGATGATCGGTC
>DASVPT010000119.1:0-1796 GCA_036389535.1 Actinomycetota bacterium | reverse complement strand
CAACGGGGTCGACGACACTCCTAACCAGCCCGACTCCTCCGGAGAGGGTCCGGACTGCTCGGGATTGGTGTTCAAGAGTTGGGAGCTCAAGAGCAGCGCCGGTGCCGGCGGCTTCACCTGGTGGAACAAGCTGGAGAACGTTCACGGGCCCTACTCGTCGTACGACTATTACGACCCGGCGTCGTCTGATCCGTTCCACCGAATCAGCAAGAGCCGGTCGAGCACCATGACCATGGACGCCTTCGCCAAACAGGGTCACGTTGGCCTGCTGTACACGACGAGTAATCCCAGCGCCTACACGGATTGGATCCTCGAGGCGTACAGCGATGCATCCGGCAGCGACGTGAACGAGCGGGGCTACCGCTACGACTCGGCGTACGTGGCGGTTCGCCGGGAGGGCTGGACACCCGAGTGCTGGCCCGACTGTCCGGTATGAGCACGGGCACACGAAGCTTGCCGCTCCTTCGCCTGCGACTTGTTGGAGCTCTCTCTGCGATTACGGTCCTCGTCGGATGCACGTCGGGACGCATGGGTGTCGGCGACACTCCGGAAAGCCACGGCTCCGCGTTCCGCGGGGCGCCGACGCCGGCGATCTTGCCGGCTCTCAGGCTGCGCGCCGATCTCTCCGAGGCTCCCGCGCGATGGCGCCTCCTGGCGAAGATTCCGTTCGGGCGGTCGAACAACGAACTGGGGTTCTACTTCGACCGGAGGCATGGATCGCTGCCGCTGATTCCGCGGTCGTTCGCGGTCGCACCGGACGGTTCCTTCTGGATCCTCGATGACGTCAAGGGGCGGCTGGCGCACTACTCGAGAAGGGGAGTTTTCGTCGAAGCCGTTCCGGGATTGAAGCTGGACCGTACCTCTCCCCGGCCGAAAGACCTGGTGATCTCGGACGGAAGGCTCTCCGTGCTGCAAGAGAGAAAGGCTCGCGCCACCCTGACCACCGTCAACGATGACGGGTCGCTGTCATCGCAACCGCTGACCGATGCCGGACGGCAGTTGGCCGTGAGCAAGCTGTTCTCCGCGCCGGGCGGCCTTGTGGGGTTGGTGGCTGGCCATGCCGACCCGCTTGGCACCGGACCATCCGGCTTCGCTTACCTTCCGGTCCACGGGCGGCTTCGCATCCTGCGGGGCCTGCCGGTCACGGAGGGAGTCGCGGTCGACTTGAATGCCGTTGCCGACCAGGACCTCGAGCTGACGATGTCCAGCTCAAACGCCATGGCGACCCAACCGATTCACGTCGATGTCGTCCCGGACGCCAAGGGTCGGCGCATCAAAGGTCTTGTCGGACCGGGCATCGAAGCGAGGTCCGCCCACGGGGTCGGCCTGTACGTTCGGGTCACTCCTGCCGAACCCGATGAGGCACACCGCCTGGGGGACGGCGCTTGGTATCTGCGCTTCGCTACCGATCACTCACCGCTGTTGTGGGAGCGGCTGCCGGAAGCTTCGGTCAGCGATGAAGAGCAGGTTCGGCATCTCGCATCTGACGACCGGGGTCGCGTGTATCTCATGGTGCCCGATGAGGAAGGAGAAAGGATCTACGTGCGCTGAGAGTCTGATTTCACGGGTCGCCGCAACCCTCGTGCTAGCGTGAGGCACGGTGCGAAATCGCCGGAGCATCTGGCCTGTCTTCGCGGTCGTCATCTTGCTGCCCATCGGATTGGTCTTAGCAAGCGGCATTGCCGTTTGGCGAGCCGCCCATCAAGACGAAGCTCGAGTGGTCGATCACGTCGACGTCATCGCCGTCCTCGGCGCCGCCGAATATGGCGGTCGCCCCTCACCCACGTTTCGCGGAC
>DASVPT010000118.1:0-2133 GCA_036389535.1 Actinomycetota bacterium | reverse complement strand
CGCCTTCATGGACGGCGCCAAGGTCGCGCAACCGCCGGTAGGCCTTCGAGTAGTCGTCGTCTGCGAACGCCAGCCGTTCCAAGAGCTCAACCGGGGCTCGGCGGTAGGAGACGCCGAGGGAGAGGATGGGCATCAGGCGGTCGGGCGAGGAAACATCGGGCTATCGGGCGGCGACCAGGCCGAGTGCGGCGGCGTCGCCGGTTACGGCTTCGAGCGCCGCCTTTCGCTGCTCGTAGAAGGCGAGGATCTGGAGTTCGATGGAGAGGTCGACCTTGCGGAGCGACACCTCAGGCGGAACCGTGATAACGGCGGGCGCGAAATTGAGGATGGATCGAATTCCGGCGGCCACCATTCGATCCGCCACCTCCTGCGCAGCGGATGCGGGCGTGCAGATGATTCCGATGGCGACGTCCTCGCGTTGAACGATCTCCTGGAGCCGGTCGATGTGCTCCACCGTGGCGCCGGCAACGTGTTCGCCAACCTTCGATTCCGCCGCGTCCACCATGGCGACAACTCGAAAGCCTCGCTTGCCGAACCCCTTGTAGTTGGCCAGTGCGTGACCCAGGTTCCCGGCGCCGGCGATGACGACGGGCCAGTGCTGAGTGAGCCCAAGCTCCCGGCGGATCTGGTGGATAAGGTAGGCGACGTCGTATCCGACGCCTCTGGTGCCGTACGACCCCAGGTAGGAAAGATCCTTCCGAACCTTCGGCGAGTTGACTCCCGCCGCCCCGGCGAGATCACCGGACGAGACGGTGGTCGCCCCTTGCTCGGCCATCTCGACGAGAACTCGGAGATAGATCGGGAGGCGCCCGACGGTGGCTTCCGGGATAGGCCGGTCGTTCATGGGGCCCTGAATTGGCGCGTCACTCGGCGATTTTACCGCCGAACGGATCCGAAATCACAAAGGCACAAACCTCCGGTCGGGTCGAAGGTCGGCTCAAAAGGTGACTCATTTTGAGCCGTTTTTGTTACGAACCATGCGTCCGAATCTGACTGGCTCGATCTCGTACTCGAACTCCTCGATCCCATTTACCGAGACAACCGGGACGCGCAGGCCGTAGCGGCGCTCCAGGTCATCGTCGCCGTCGATGAAGACCTCCTCGAAAGCGAAATCGGTCCGGGCTCGCTCGGAGAGGATCACGGCCCGTGCCTTGTCGCAGAGACCGCACGTCCTCCGCGAGTAGATGAGCACCGTCGCCCCGCTCACCCCTGGAGCGTACGGGACCCAAAATCCACTGAAGTTCGCGCCATCACCAGCCGATGGATAAAGGGAGAAGATCCCCCTTCTCTGCACGGCTGACGAGCGCTGAGCTCAGGCGTTGCCTCGGTTATCGCCTCGGCGCACGTCACATGAGGAGGCCGCTCCCACCGCGGCCTCCTCTTCTTTTCAGGGAGTTGGCGGCCGAGCCACCGTTTTCAGGAAGCCCCAGAACATCACCGCCACCCCCGCGGCCAGGCTCACGGAGAACAGCGGAAGAATCCGAAACGCCGCCCCGACGCCCGACCCGATCGCCACGATGGTCGCCCCGGCCGCGATCAAGAGAACGCCGACCGTCCTCGTTCGAAGAGCCGGAACCCTCCCCATGGTGAGCGCCGACCAGGCCAGCCCGCCGAGGAGAAGGAAATACGCCGGAAACGAATAGAGCTGTGACAGTCGATAGGGGGCTGAGTTGTCGCCGAAGACCTCTTTCCCCAATGGAAACGTCTTCGCGAGCTGCTGCTGGTTCAGCGGCGCGCTCGACACCCGATAGATCGCGAACACGGTCCCGATGACCAGAAGCCCCAGCAGGACGTGCGCCACGGCCCGCCGCTTGGCCAACAGATACGCCTCGCCCACGAACAGGAAGGGAACGTTCAGGACGGCGCCGAGCACCCAGTACGTCCGAAACCCCAGGCTCGACCACCCATTCAGGACTCCAGCGAACATCGCCAGCGAGGCGGTGGCGTACATGAGAAGCGCCAGCGCCCAGATACCCTCGAATTCCCGACGCCGGGCGACATACCGCCGAATCAGCTGGATTCCGAAGTACAGCGCGACCAGAAACGCGATAAGCGGGAAG
Organism: Actinomycetota bacterium; assembly: GCA_036389535.1. Classification (GTDB taxonomy): domain Bacteria; phylum Actinomycetota; class UBA4738; order UBA4738; family UBA4738; genus JALYGK01. The sequence continues at coordinate 73 of DASVPT010000118.1, read as the reverse complement.
GCGGCGATCCCCCAGGAACCTCCGGCGGCGATCATGCCGGCGGCCCTGCTTCGGCGCCCTCGTTGGTCCGACC
>DASVPT010000117.1:0-1766 GCA_036389535.1 Actinomycetota bacterium | reverse complement strand
TCGGGTTGCGGCAGGCGGTGCCCAGTCCCTATACGGCGTCTTACCCGACGTGACGTGCCTGGGGAAGGTGATGGGGGGCGGGTTTCCGTGCGCCGCTTTCGGTGGCCGGAGAGACATCATGGAGCAGCTCGCCCCCTCCGGATCCATTTATCAGGCGGGCACGCTGTCCGGAAACCCGGTGGCGGTGGCCGCCGGCCTCACCGCGCTGGACTTGATCGTCCAGACCGACCCATACCGGGAGCTGTCCAAGCGGGCCAGTGCTCTCCTGGACGCACTGACCGGATCGCTCACTGAATCCGGTATCCCGCACGCGATCAATCGCGTCGAATCGCTCTTTTCAATCTTCTTCACGGATCGCGGCTCGGTTCGAAACTACGCCGACGCGCGAGCCGCAGACCATGCGCGTTACGGAAGGTTCTTTCACGCCATGCTGGACAGCGGCGTCTATCTGCCGCCATCCGGCTTCGAGGGATGGTTCCTCTCCACGGCCCACGGCGATGCGGAGATCGATCGAACCATCGATGCGGTCCGGCGGGCGCTGACGAGGATGTAGGGGAGCGGTTCGGGGCGCTACCGGTCGACCGTCATGACCAGCACGACGTAGATCGCGATGATCATCACCGTGAACGCGAGAAACGCGTCCGGCCCTTTCGAGATCGCCGCCAACAGCTCCATCACGGTCTCCTCGGTCGTTCTATCACGCCGGGCCGTACCACGGAGGCGCGGTGCCTCCCGTGAGGATCGCCTTGCGCTTTCGCTCCGCCCGGTCGAGTAGCGGCAGGTGCACGAAGAACCCGAACAGCGATGCGCCCAGGAACCCCCACGACGGCGCCGCCACGTTCCCCGTGTCGTGGTACGCGAAGACGGTGACGGCGGGCCCCCCGAGCGAATAGAACCCGCGCCCCGCCGCGAGGTGCGTCCCGTCGTCGGCGGTGGCGAACTCGATGTCCTCGACCGTGAAGTCCTCCGGGTCGAGTTCCGTACGGTTCCCCTGCTTCTCGAACTCTTCGTTCGCCTTCTGCATCAGGTAGGTCTGGATCGCCGTGGATACGGTGTCCGCCGAAGCTTTCGTCACGGCGTCGGGTTGATGCCAGGGGGGCCCGGGGAACTTCGCCGTTTGCGAGTAACGGGACTGAACGGCCTGGGGCGCCGCCGCAAAGACCTGCCAGTGGGGCTCGGTTCCGCGGGGGCCGTAGTTCTTCGTCGTTCCCGGAGCGCCGAACGCCCAGATCGACGACAGGATGATCATCCAGCCGAACAGCGACACCGCGACGATGAGGTACGCCATCGTCCGACCCACGTACGCCGTCAGGAGCACGTAGATGCTCCCGATGAAAATGAGGACGGCCGAGACCGTGATGGCGACGCCTTCCCAAAACGTCGGAGGCAGGGCGAGAAGTCGCATCAGGTCCTCACTGCGTGGGCTTCAGGCAGACGTTCTTGTCCGGCGGGATGCGCTGGATCGACAGGATGTAGTTCACCAGGTCCTGAATCTGAAGGTCGTTCATGGCGCCGGCGTATCGGACGCTCCACGAGGGCATGTCGGTCCCTTCCCGTCCCTGGGCGATGGTGTTGATGATGTCGTCCAGGCCCTTGATCAGCGGGTGGCCGTACGCCTCGCCGCCGCAGACCGTTGTGAGATTCGGGACCGGGACGATGCTGCCGTTGTAGAAGTTCTGACCGCCGTGAAGACCGGGCCCGTGACAGCGCTCGCAGTTGAATCCGAGCTGGTTCTCCTCGCCGCCCGGCTTGGAGGTGAGCCGGCC
>DASVPT010000116.1:0-2999 GCA_036389535.1 Actinomycetota bacterium | reverse complement strand
TCGCTTCCGCGGCCGCGTGATGTTCCCCATCCACGACATCTCCGGGAACGCCGTCGGGTTCGGCGGGCGCTTCCTGGCTCGTCCGGGGGCGACCGCGAACTCGAACGCTCCCAAATACGTCAACTCACCGGAAACACCGGTCTATCGAAAGGGCGACCTGCTCTACAACCTTCATCGTGCCAAAGCGGAGGTCACGAAGACGGGGCGCGCGTTTCTGGTCGAGGGCTACACCGACGTGATCGCGCTGGATCAGGTCGGTATCGCCTCAGCCGTGGCGACGTGTGGCACGGCGCTGGGTGAGGAACACATCCGCCTGCTCTCGAGGTTCACGGAACGCGCCGTCCTGGCCTTCGACTCCGACGAGGCCGGGGCCAGAGCGGCGGAGCGAGCCTTTCAGTTTCACCAGCGGTATGCCCTCGACCTTTCGGTGCTCGTGCTGCCCGCGGGCCAGGATCCGGCCGATTTCGCGCTCGCCAACGACGGCGAGGCGTTCCTCGAGCTCGTCGAGCGCGCCGTCCCGCTTGTCGAATACATGATCGACCGGGCCCTGGGCGGACGGAGCCTTTCCGACATCGAGGAACGAGCCCGCGCCGTGAGGGCCGGGCTCGCTCTGGTCACCGGACTCGAGGATCCGGTGAGGCGTGAGGAATACGCCCGCTTGATCGCTCACAAGGTGGGCGAGTCCGAGACGTCTGTTCTTCACACTCTCGAACAGATGGGGGAGCCCGGTGCACGCCCCGCAAACGGCCGGCGCCAAGAGGTCGCGCGTGTGTCACCAGACGAAGAGGTCGAACGAGAGGTCCTGAAGCTGGTCCTCCAGGCGCCGGCGCTCTCGTCGAAGTGGCTGTCCTCCGTTCATCCGGATTGGTTCGCCAAGCCGACTCACCGCAAGGCATTCGAGCTCATCGTGGGAGCGTCAAACGGAGCGCCTGCATCTGTCGTTGCGTCGGACCTCGTCTCGAGGGGTCAGGAGAGCGGTGGAGAGCACCTCGCACGGCTCATCGCTGCTGCCAGCGTCGAGCCGTTGAAGTCGGGAGGCGATCCCACGCTGGACTACGCCGAGCGGCTCTTCCTGCGCTTGGAGGAGTTCGCGTTGAAGCGGCGAATCGAAGTCATTCGAAAACAGCTCGAGCGGATCAACCCCATCAAGACTCCGACCGATCACGAGAATCTGTTCGAAGAATTGATCGCGCTCGAGAGCGCACGCCGCAAGGTTCGAACCGCAGCCGAAGGCGTTGGTTCGATCCAATAACGTCAATTGATGTCACACGTACTGGCCACGCATCTGACGCCGCACATCGCACGATTCATCGACTGAACTGACCGAATGTCCAGCGTTCCGGTCGGAAACAATGTGGGCAGTGCGGGAATCATGTGGGACACTTCAGGGAATCCTTTTTCCGACCGTTGTGATGATGGCGTCGAGGAGTCGGTTGCGAAAGATCACCGCGGTTCCTCGATCACACAGTCAAACAAATCCTTATGACTGAAGACCCACTCGTCGGATCACCCACCGAAACCGTCCAAACGATCGGCATCGAAGACGCCAAAGAGTTGATCGCGGCCCGCGGTCGCGAAAAGGGCTTCGTGACGTCCGAGGATCTGCTCGAAGGCCTCCCGGTCGAAGACCTCACTCCGGAGCAAGTCGAGGAGTTCCTCACGCAGATCGAGGATCATCTGCGGCAAGAGGGGATCGAGGTCATCGAGGTTCCCGGAGAGGACGGCTCGGAGGGCGACGGCGAAGCGGTTCGTCTTCCGCGCGACGACGAGCTCCTCAAGGCTCCCACCAACGATCCGGTGCGGATGTACCTCAAGGAGATCGGCAAGGTCCCGCTCCTCACCGCCGCTCAAGAGGTCGATCTCGCCATGCGGATCGAGGGTGGTGAGTTCGCCACCGACCTCCTCTCAACCCTGGATGGGCAGGCGAAGGTTGACCAGAAGATGCTCCGGCGCGTCATCGAATCGGTGGTTCGAATCCGGGAGCATCAGCTCGACCCTGAGAAGCGGCTCCGCCACGAAGGGATCGGCCGCGAAACGATCTCGCGCGCGTACCGGCCGAAGAGCCGCGGCGAGTGCCTGGACTTCCTGAAACGGGTCGAGCGCGACGGCCAGCTGGCCAAGAAGAAGCTCATCGAGGCGAACTTGCGGCTGGTCGTCTCCATCGCCAAGCGATACGTGGGCCGAGGGATGCTCTTTCTCGATCTCATCCAGGAAGGGAACCTCGGTCTCATCCGCGCCGTCGAGAAGTTCGACTACTCGAAGGGCTACAAGTTCTCGACCTACGCGACGTGGTGGATCCGGCAGGCGATCACCCGCGCCATTGCCGATCAGGCCAGAACCATTCGGATCCCCGTGCACATGGTGGAGACCATCAACAAGTTGGTCCGGGTGCAGCGGCAGTTGCTTCAGGACCTCGGCCGTGAACCGCTTCCCGAAGAAATCGGAAAGCAGATGGGTGTCCCCGCCGAGAAGGTTCGCGAGATCCTCAAGGTCTCACAGGAGCCGGTCTCGTTGGAGACGCCGATCGGCGAAGAAGAGGATTCGCATCTCGGCGACTTCATCGAGGACGCCGAAGCGATCGTTCCCATCGACGCCGCCAGCTTCATCCTTCTCCAGGAGCAGCTGGAATCGGTGTTACACACACTTTCCGAACGGGAGAAGAAGGTCATCCAGCTCCGGTTCGGTCTGCTCGATGGTCATCCGCGAACGCTCGAAGAAGTTGGCCGCGAGTTTGGCGTTACGCGCGAGCGGATCCGGCAGATCGAGTCGAAGACGCTATCGAAGCTGCGTCATCCGTCGCGGTCGCAGAAGCTCAGGGACTACCTGGAGTAGTCGTCGGGCCACCGTTCGTCCACGTGGCGTCGTCATCGTCGCCACGGAACCGTTCGCGAACGGCCGAGCCGGTTCGTTCCACGCCAGACTGAACGAGCGAGAAGCCACGCTGGGTTCCGGTGGCCGCGGCCTCCTTCGCCTTGACGGCGGCTCGTTGAACGGCCGGC
>DASVPT010000115.1:0-2957 GCA_036389535.1 Actinomycetota bacterium | reverse complement strand
CGCTGTTGAGGTTAATCGCTGCCAATTCGACGGACGACGCTCCTAAGAACCTTTCGGTTCCCCAGGTGAATCCAAGTCGACAGTGAGGATGTCGATCAGGGCGCTTGGGGACATTCTGTGACGCTCTCCGTTGGGTCCTTCGTCAACCCAATCGTCCACCCAAAGTCGGTATCGAACTTCGGAATCCGAACGCCCTGCTCCGTATCCCAATGAAACGACAAGAGCCGTATCGGGAAAGCCTCCCTCAAGCCGCGCACCGAGGAAGCGCCTACCAGCGAACGCCACCATCGTTTCTTGAGCAGCTGGATTCGAGTAGTAGCGGAGAAGCCATTCCAAACACTCTTCCTCATAACGCCTGGGATCGGATTCACTCACCGCTTTGGTTCCTATGGCAGAAACGTCGTCAGCTACCGGCTGGTGTTGTAAATGCGGCCGTCGCGCAGCTCGAACGACAGATGGGCGACTCGGCCCTGGTCGCCGGTGGGAACCTGCCTCCCGTTCACTGAGAGCGCCACGCCGCCCGGGTTCCCGACCAACAGCTGAAGAGTCTTCTTCGCCACGACCCGCTCGACGTCGTTCGGCACGAGCAACTTCCGAAGCGCGCTCTGGCCATCGGCGGTGGCCTCGACCCACGACTCTTCGGAGACTCGCAGAACGGCGACGATTCTGGTTGGTGCTGTGGGAGCCGAAGTGGTTGACGGGGTTGGCGCAACAGATGGAGTTGGAGGCGCGTTCGCCGACGGTGCGATGACCACGGGACTCGGCGCGTCCGGAGCGCCGATTCGAGTTACACCGAGGACGACGATCGCGGTCAGCGCTGCCGCGACCAAGGCGATGGTCGACCACCGACGACTCGGTCGCCGTCCAGCGACGAGCGGTGACTCGAGTCGATGCTCGGCATCGTCATCGGTCGACGGATACGTCGCGTCGACGTGCGCCGGATCCAAGCCGAGGTACTGCGCGTAATCGCGAACGAAAAACCGCGCGTACGTAGGCGACGGAAAGCGGTCCGGCGGCGAGTCGTTTTCCAGCGCCTCGAGATATCGCCTGGAGATGCGGGTCTGCTCCGCGGCTTCATCCAACGTCACGCCGCGCTGGAGCCTCGCCGATCGGAGGCTGGAGCCGACTCCATCGCGCGCCGGCTGCATCTCCGGAGGGGGCGCCTCTGCGTCTTCGTCGGCCCGCCCGACCGCAACCGAACGCTCAGCCGTTGACTCAGGAACCTGCGCCGCAGATTCGGACTGTTCCAGGGCCGGCGCGGAAGCCTCCGCGATCGGCTCGAGCTGAACCCACTCGCCGTGGGCGCGGGCGACCGAGGCCTTGATGGCGTCGCGAATCTTCGCCGCCGATTCCTCATCGGTGCCCAGCCCTGCTTCGCCGCGTCGTCGCGGCTTGCGGCCGGTGTTCTTGGGAGGTTCCTCGGCTGCCACGCGCTCCTCGTCTCTGCCCTGAGGCGACGATTATCCCGCTGCTACCATGCGGACATGAGCGGCACGGAAAGAACTTCCGGCGCCGTGGGACCCGCATCCTCGCCCGATTCGTCGTCGTTGGATCGGATCGCCACCGTCCCGAACGCGCTCTCGCTCGCCCGCATCCTGCTGATTCCGCTGTTCGTCGTGCTGATTCTTCACAGAGGAACCGAGGCGGTCGGGCTGATCGTGCTGCTCTTCGTGGTCGGAACCGACTGGGTGGACGGCTACATCGCCCGGCATACCGGGCAGGTTTCGAACCTCGGCAAGGTCCTGGATCCGGTCGCCGATCGCCTTGCCATCGCCAGCGGACTCGTGGCGGTGGTCGTGCGCGACGCGTTTCCCCTGTGGGCGGCGCTGCTCGTCATCGTCAGGGACGCCTTGGTCATCGCCGCCGGCGGACTGGTCCTTTTGATCGCGCACGTCCGAATCGACGTCCGGTGGATCGGGAAGCTGGCCACGTTCTGGCTGATGTCCGCCATTCCACTTATCGCGTGGGGGAACTTCCACCTGTTCCTCCACCAGTTCGCGCTGCCCTTCGGGTGGATCACCTTCTGGCTCGGAATCGCCGCCTACTACGTCGCCGGGGTGATGTACGCCTTCGATATCGCGCGTGCAATGAAAGCATCTCGCCGCGAGCCAGCGAATCAAGCACGGCTATGATTCCGTCATGAAGGCCGTCGTCATGGCGGGGGGCGAGGGTACGCGACTCCGCCCCCTGACCAGCAACCAGCCAAAGCCCATGCTTCCTCTGGTCGGCCGGCCGATGATGCAGCACACCCTTCGGCTCGCACACCAGCACGGGTTCAACGAGATCGTCGCGACGGTGCACTTCCTCGCCAGCGTGGTCCGCAACTTCTTCGGTGACGGGTCCGACCTCGACCTTTCGCTGTCGTACGCGACGGAAGAGGAGCCGCTCGGGACCGCAGGGAGCGTCAAGAACGCCGCGCCGCTGCTCGAGGGTGACCGCGTTCTGGTGCTTTCCGGCGACTCGCTCACCGACGTCGACCTCACGGAGCTGATGCAGTTCCACGAGAAGAAGGGCGCGGCGGTCACGGTCACGTTGAAGCGCGTGACCGATCCACTCGAGTTCGGCATCGTGATCACCGACGAAGACGACAAGGTCGAGCGCTTCCTGGAGAAACCTGGATGGGGCGAGGTCTTCAGCGACACCATCAACACCGGGATCTACGTCATCGAGCCCGAAGTGATCGACCTCATTCCGGATGGCGAGGTGGATTTCGCCAGGGACCTGTTTCCAATGCTTCTGGATAAGGGCCTTCCCATCTACGGGTACACCACCGATCGCTACTGGACCGACGTGGGGAACATCGGCGCGTACATGCGGGCGCACCGGGACGCCCTCGACCGCAAGGTCCAGCTCGAGATCGAAGGATTCGAGGTTCGGCGCGGCGTGTGGCTGGGTGACGGCGCCGAGCTGGATCCAGACGCCGTGGTCCGCCGTCCCGTCTACATCGGTGAGAACAC